>CAXTSK010000282.1:4667-7190 GCA_964246655.1 uncultured Pyrinomonadaceae bacterium | reverse complement strand
GTAATCGTCAGGTCGGTGACGCCGACCGTCTGCATGACGCTCGCCTTCTGGCTCGGGCGCGGGGTGCGCAGCCCTTGCGCCTGCGCGAACGACGCGAGCGCGAACAGGGCCGCGGCCGCGAGGGGGAGCAATTTCTTCGGTGACTTCATCTCGACTTCTCCTTGTCTTCTGGTAAGTGATGAATGATGAACGATGAATGACGAATGAAGAGTGTCAGGCTGCCTCTCATTCATCATTCATCACTCCGCGTTTCCCGTCTACATCTTCCCGGCCTTGATGTCCGCGAGTCGCTTCTCGAAGCGCGTGGTGTCCTCGCCGTCGGCCTTGCCGCGCGCGACGGCGCGCTCGCCGACGGCGACGGCCTCGTCCTTCTTCTTCAGGTTGGAGAGGAGCAGGGCCTTCAGCCGCAGGTTCTGGAAGGTCTCCTTGACCTTGATGGAGCGGTCGGCCCACGTCAGAGCCTCTTCCATCTTGTCGTCGTTGGCGTAGGCGTTGGCGACCTCCATCGTCACGTGCCAGTCGTCGGGCGCGGCGGCGACGGCCGCGTCGATCTTCGAGCGGACGAGCGCGTCCTGGTTCGGCACCTCGACCGTGAAGGGCACGGCGATCTTCTCCCAGCGCAGGACGACGCGCGCCGAGTTCGCGGTGCCCGCCGGTATCTCGTAGCCGAGCAACTCCTGCGACTCCGCGGCCCACGCGGGTTTCGTCTTCACGCGCAGCGCGTCCTGCTTCGCGTCGTACGAGTAGCTGCCCCACTGTTCGGCCGTCTTGTTGAAAATGATCGTCCACTCGTCCTTGCCCGGTATCATGTGCAGGCTGTAAGAGCCCGCCGGGAGCTTCTGGCCGTTGACAAGCACGTCGTCGCTGACGGTGAACTTCGTGGCCTCGTTGGCGCCCGCGCGCCAGACGTGGCCGTTGGGCACCATCGGGAACTCCTTGCCCGTGCCGATGCCGCCGTCGAGCGTGCCTTCGGGCGAGTTCTGCGGCAGGTATGAAGTCGCCTTCACGACCGCGGCGGCCTTCTCGGGCGCGATGTCGCCCCAGACCGTCCGGCCGCGCACGGCCGGGCGGTGGTAAGTGATCGTCAGGTCGGTCACGCCGATGGTGTGCGAGAGGGTGGCCTGCGGGCTCGCCTGCGGCAGGCGTATCTTCGGCGTGGGCTGCTGCGCGGAGGCGTGCGACGCCGCGGCGAGGAGCACGAGCGCGGCCGCGGCGCGTGGGAAGAGTCTACGTAGGGTCTTCATCTTGAACTTCTCCTCGTTCGGGGTGTGTGCCGGAGTCCGTTGTCTGCGGAAAGGCCGCGGCCCGCTTCGCGCCGGGAGACTCGCGTCCGGCGGCCCTGACCGGTAACAGTGTGTGTGCCGCGCATGGTAGCAAAAAGCAGTAGTCAGTAGCCAGTAGTCAGTAGTCGGTAGAAAAATTCCGTTCAGCAATCGGTAGAAAATTCATCCATCGCCCGAACCCGGCGGCTCTCATCCGCAACCTCAGCAAGGCGGAGCCCTACTGACTACTGTCTACTGACTACTGACTGCCGTCTACTATATGATGTCGCCATGATGAACGTGCCCCTACCGCCGCAGGCCGCGGCCAACCCCCTGCGCGGCGCGCAGTTCTCCTTCGTCGGCGTCGGCGTGATGGCCGAGGCCATGATCGCGGGACTGCTCCGCCGCCAGCTCGTCACGCGCGCGCAGATCGTCGGCAGCCACCCGCGCCCCGCGCGCCGCGACGAGGTGCAGAATCAGTACGGCGTGCGCATGGTCGAGTCGAACGCCGAGGCCGCGCGCCAGACCGACCCGGCGGGGGCGTCGGTCGTCGTCGTCGCCGTCAAACCGCAGCGCGTCGGCCGCGTCCTGCAAGAGGTCAAAGAGTCGCTCGCGCCCGAGCAACTCCTGCTCTCGGTCGTCGCCGGCACGCGCATCGAGACCATCGCGACTGAGCTGGGTCATAAGGGCGTCGTGCGCGCGATGCCGAACACGCCCGCGCAGATCGGGCAGGGCATGACGGCCTGGACGGCCACGCCCGAGGTCTCGGAGCGGCAGCTCGACGCCGTGCGCGCGCTGCTCGGGGCGCTGGGGCGCGAGATGCACGTCGAGAACGAGAACATGATCGACATGGCGACGGCGCTCTCGGCGACGGGGCCGACCTACATCTTCATGATGATGGAGGCGCTCGTGGACGCGGGCGTCCACATGGGCTTCTCGCGCCACGTCGCCGAGGAGCTGGTCACCCAGACGATGCTCGGTTCCGTCCTCTTCGCACGCGAGACGCACAAACACCCGGCGGAGTTGCGCAACATGGTCACCTCGCCCGGCGGCACCTCCGCCGAGGCCATCTACCAGATGGAGAAGGGCTCGCTCCGTACAGTCTTATCCAAAGCGGTCTACGCCGCCTACCAGCGCGCCGTCGCGCTCGGGCGGAAGCAGTGAGGGGGAGCAGTAGCCAGTAGAAGCAAGGCTGCGGGGCGGGAGAGCCGTGACGGGCGGCGGGGCGCCCTGGTAGACGTCGGGGGTCCAGGTGTGGAAC
>CAXTSK010000282.1:0-4657 GCA_964246655.1 uncultured Pyrinomonadaceae bacterium | reverse complement strand
GGCGGTTTTTCTGGTGGCTACTGGCTACGGTCTACTCCCTTTTTATCGTACTCGTCGCCGAGGTCGAGGAGTTCGCGGCGGATGCGGCGGCGCTCTTCGAGGAGCTGGCGGAAGAAGCTGCGCTCGCGGACGAAGAAGAGCGCGGCGCGCGTGCCTGCGGCGAAGCGCCCGAACTCCTCGCGCGTGCGCAGAGCGACGTAGCCCGCGGGCGGCGCGAGCGCGAAGGCCGCCAGCACTCCCCACCAACCGATAAACCCGTAGAGCACGAACGCGAGCGCGCCCCACATCAGAGGGAAGAACAGCAGCGCGCCCGCGATCTTGAAGGTCGAGAGCACGTCGTCGTACTGGCGCGCGAAGCGCGTCGCCAGCGCGCCCGCGAGCTTGTAGGCCGGGTAGTGGAGCGCCGCGCCCGCAAGCGCTAAGGGCAGCAGCAGGAGGAAGACGACGACGCGCGCCACAAGCTTTCGCACGCGCGCGTAGTCGGCGACCGTGGAGGGCGAGAGCTGGCGCGGGTCTTCGAGCCCGGCCTGGCGCAGCTCCTCCTCGTACGCCCAGAGGCGCCGCTCAAGCGACTCGACGCGCGCGGGCGAATGCCGACGGTGGTACGCGTAAGCCTCGACGAAGCGGCGGCGGCGGCGCAGCTCGCGTTCAAGGCTGTCGCCCTCTTCCTCCTCTTCGTCGGTCGCGGAGAAGATGCGCTCGGCGCGCGCGACCATCGCGAGCGCTTCGTGCCGGTCGGCGTTGAGCGTCAGCGAGCGCAGACCTTCGGCGACGCGGTCGGAGAGCGCGCGCACGGCCTCGCGCGGCGGCTCGCCGTCGGGGCCGAGCCCGGCGGGCTCGACGTGGATGGGCTCGCCGAAGTAGAGGAGCGCGCCGCTGCGGAACGTCGCCTTCGCCGTGTAGTAGAGGCCCGCGGGGACGATCTTTAAATCGAGCGCGGAGCCTTCCGCGGCGCTGACCGCGCCGAGGGCGATGCGCGCCGCGCCACTCTTTAAGGGGAGCAGGTAGGGCTCGCTGTGCGAGGCGCCCTCGGGGCAGATGGCGATGGTGCCGCCGCGCCGGAGGAGTTCGGCCGCGCGCTCGAAAGTCTTGCGGTTGAGCGCGGCGGTGTCGCCCGTCTCGTCCTGCTTGCGGTAGACGGGGATGGAGTCGAGCGCGCGGACGAAGAAGCCGATGACCGGCATGCGGAAGAGCGGCGACTTGGCGAGGAAGGAGACGCGGCGCGGCGCGAAGCAGAGCAGGAAGGCCGGGTCGATGAGCGCGTTCGGGTGGTTGAGGACGAACAGGCACGCGCCCGCGCGCGGGACGCGCTCGCGCCCGAGCACCTCTATGCGTCGGAAGAAGACGCGCAGCGCGAAGAGCAGGACGACCTTGATGAAACGCCTCAGCAAGTCTCTGTGTCGGCCCCCGCGGCGGAGAATGAAAAGCCCGGAGCAGCTCGCCCCCCTGCGGGGCGCCCGCTCCGGGCTCCATTGTACAAAACTTCGGCCGGCTACTGGTGGCTGATGACGCTGCCCACGTTCGAGCCGAACCAGTCGCGGCTGGAATAGTCCGTCAGCGTCAGCAGCAGCAGGATGAGCAGCCAGAAGAACATCGACGCGACGATGACCCAGATGAGCCGCGAGCTGTAGCGGACGTGCATGAAGAAGAGCAGCACGAGCATCATCTTCGTCACCGCGATGGTCATCGCGATCACGTCGTTCATCCGGCCGAAGTTGATGTTGGCGGCGAAGACCGTGATCGCCGTCCCCACCAGCAGCGCCGCGAAGACCGAGAAGTAAGTCGTCCTGGGTACGATGTGTTCCGACATGATGACCTCAGTAGGCAGTAGGCAGATGGCAGTAGGCAGTCCGCTCCGCGCTACGCACGTTGAATATTTAACCTCGTCTTTCCGGCAGCAGGGGTTTCAACTGCCCACTGCCATCTGCCTACTGCCTACTCTCCTCCTCAGTGGCCCGCCGTAAAGTGCGCGCCAAGCAGGTAGAGCAGCGGGAAGAGGAAAATCCAGATGATGTCCACGAAGTGCCAGTAGAGCCCGAAGTTCTCGACGGGGCCGTGGTATTCGGGCGAGAAGCGGCCACGCCACGCCATCCACATGATCGGGAGGAGAATGCCGGCGCCGATGATCATGTGCAGCGCGTGCAGGCCCGTCATGGCGAAGTAGAGCCAGAAGAACATCTGGTACTGCCCGACGGTCACGCCGTGCGGGAGGTGCGAGAGAAGCTCCGGGCTCGGGTTGAACATGCCGGCGACAGGGATCAGGCCGTCCCGGTACTTGTCGTAGTACTCGACCGCCTTCACGCCGAGGAAGGTGAAGCCCAGCAGGAGGGTCGCCGCCATGAACCCGACCTGCACCTTGCGCGACTTGCCCACCTGCGTCGCCCAGACCGCCAGCGCCATCGTCAGGGAGGACGTGATGAGGACGGCCGTGTTGAAGGTGCCGATCTTCCAGTTGAGGTGGTTGCTGGCGGCCATGAAGGCCGTCGGGTACTTCATCCGGTAGATGAGGTAGGCGAGGAAGAGCCCGCCGAAGAACATCACCTCCTGCGCGATGAAGACCCACATGCCGAGCGCCCCGGCCTCGCGCTGCTGTTCGAGGTTGTCGAAGTGGTGCGCCAGCGCCTCGTGCGCCGCCTCCGGCCCGTGGCCGTGCTCGATTGCCTCCGCGTGTGTCGCCAAACCGCTTACCTCCTTGGGAAGTGATAAGTGATGAGTGATAAGTGATGAGAAGAAAACAAGCCTCCTCTTATCCCTTATCCCTTATCACTCATCACTTATCACCTCTCTTCCGTCTCGACCCCGCGGTTGGCGGGGTGCTGGCCGTCGATGGTCTGGTCGGGGGCACCGGGGCCGATGACCTGTAGCTCCTCAATGGGCCGGTACTCGTAAGCCTCCCACGTGACGACGGGCGTCACGAGGAAGTTCTCGGTCGGCGGCGGGGAGGGCGTCCGCCATTCGAGCCCCGTCCCCGGCCAGGGGTTCGCCGGCGCGAAGCGGCCGTAGCGCATCGACCAGATGAAGTAGACGGCCGGGATCAGGAGCCCGATGCCGAGCACCGTCGCGCCGCCCGTACTCATCACGTGCAAGACCTGCCACATCGGCTCGCCCGGCGGGTAGGCGTGGTAGCGCCGCGGCATCCCCATGTAGCCCAGAAGGAACTGCGGGAAGAACGTCAGGTTGAACCCGACGAAGACGACGAGCGCCGCGAACCGCGCCCAGCCCTCCGGGTACATGCGCCCCGTGATCTTCGGCCACCAGTTGTGCAGGCCGCCGAGGTAGCCCATCACCGTCCCGCCCACCATCACGTAGTGGAAGTGCGCGACGACGAAGTACGTGTCGTGGACGTGGATGTCGAACCCGAGCGCGGCCAGGAACAGCCCCGTCATGCCGCCGATCAGGAAGAGCCCGATGAAGGCGAAGGCGTAGAGCATCGGCGTGTCGTACGAGATCGACCCCTTGTACATCGTCGCCGTCCAGTTGAAGACCTTCACCGCGCTGGGGATCGCCACCACGAACGAGATGAGCGAGAAGATCATCCCGGCGTAGACCGACTGGCTGGAGACGAACAGGTGGTGGCCCCAGACCAGGAACCCGAAGACCGCGATGGCGAGGGACGAGAACGCCACGAAGGAGTAGCCGAAGATGGGCTTGCGCGTGTGCGTCGCGACCACCTCGGAGATGACCGCCATCGACGGCAGGATCATGATGTAGACGGCCGGGTGCGAATAGAACCAGAACATGTGCTCGAAGAGCACCGGGTCGCCGCCCAGCGCCGGGTCGAAGATGCCGACGTGCGCGGCGCGTTCGAGCGCGAGGAGCAGGATCGTGATGGCGATGACCGGCGTCCCCAGGATCATGATGAGTGCGGTCGCGTAGTGCGACCAGACGAAGAGCGGCAGCCGGAACCACGTCATCCCCGGCGCGCGCATCGTGTGCGTCGTGACGATGAAGTTCAGCCCCGTCAGGATCGACGAGAATCCGTTGATGAAGATGCCGAGGCCCGCGAGCGTGACGTACGTGTTCGAGAAGTTGGTCGAGTAGGGGACGTAGAACGTCCAGCCCGTGTCCACGCCGCCGAAGAGGAGCGCCGCGAAGGTCAGGAGACCGCCCGCCATGAAGATGTACCAGCTCAGCAGGTTGATCTTCGGGAAGGCCATGTCCTTCGCGCCGATCATGATCGGGATGAGGAAGTTCCCGAGCACGCCGGGGATGGCCGGGATCAGGAAGAAGAAGACCATCATGATCCCGTGGTGCGTGAAGACCTTGTTGTAGGTCTGCGACTGCATCAGGTCGCCGAGCGGCGTCAAAAGCTCAAGCCTGATGGCCGCCGCGTACGCGCCGCCGATGGCGAAGAAGAAGGTCACCGAGATCAGGTAGAGGATGGCGATCCTCTTGTGATCCTTCGTCAGCAGCCACGACATGATGCCGTCGTCGGCGTTCAGGTAGTTGACCGTCGGGAAGCGGCTGCGCCACTCCGGCCCGCCCGGCCCCTGTGTCCGTTCGTTGCTCATAAATGCGTCTTCCGTATGCCTGCCTTGCCCCTTGTCTCGGCCTTCGAACGCTCCTCACTGCGGGCGGTTCGCGTTGCCGTTGTTGCCGCCCGCGGGGGGGAGCTGCGGCGCGGGGTTGCCCTGCCGCGGGTCGGTCGGCCCGACCG
>CAXTSK010000281.1:0-7200 GCA_964246655.1 uncultured Pyrinomonadaceae bacterium | reverse complement strand
TCCTGATGCTCGTCGAATTCCTCGCCTCGTTCGCGGCCGACGCGCTCGGCATGGTCAACCACCCGGGCGGCGGCGGCGTCAACCTCCAACTCGCCAAGCAGTGCATCGACATGCTCGGCACGCTCCACCGCAAGACGCGCGGCAACCTCGTCGGCGAGGAGCAGCAGTTCCTCGAAATGATCCTCTCGCAGCTCCGCATGCAGTACGTCTCCCTGTCCAACGCGCCCCGCCCGCCGCAGGGCGGCCCCCGCGGCTTCACCGGCGGCGACATCACGGGGGGAAGGTAGTTTTCAGTTTTCAGTTTTTAGTTTTCAGTTGTGGGGCAGGGCGACAAGGCCCTGCGATGTTCTGAGAGCTGAAAACTGAAAACTGAAAACTGAAAACTATGAAGTTTACTCTCCTCGGCACGGGCACTTCGACGGGCGTGCCTTCCATCGGCTGCGAGTGCGAGACGTGCACGTCGGACGACCCGCGCGACAAGCGCCTGCGCGTGTCGGTGCTGGTCGAGCACGGCGGCGGCCAGGTCTTGATCGACACGTCGTCCGACTTTCGCCAGCAGGCGTTGCGCGCGGGGCTGAAGCACCTCGACGCCGTACTCATCACGCACTGTCACGCCGACCACATCTTCGGGCTCGACGACATACGCCCCTTGAACTTCCGGCACGGCGCACTCGGCGTCTACGCGAACGAGCGCGCGTGGGTGGACATCCGCCGCATCTTCAAGTACATCTTCGAGCAGTCGTACTTCGGCGGCGGCCTGCCGCAGGTCGTCGCGCACACGGTCGAGCACGGCGCGCCCTTCTGCCTCGGCCCCGGCTTCGAAGTCACGCCGGTCGAGGTCATTCACGGCCGCCTGCCCGTCATGGCCTACCGCTTCAACGACTTCGCCTACGCGACCGACCTGAGCGAGATACCGCCCCGCTCGCTCGAACTGCTGCGGGACTTGGACGTGCTCGTGCTCGACTGCCTGCGGGTCACCCCGCCGCACCCGACGCACCTCTGGCTTGAGCCCGCGCTCGCCTACATCGAAGAGCTGCGCCCGCGCCGCGCATACCTCACGCACATCGCCCACGACGTTAAGCACGCCCGCGACTCGAAGCTGCTGCCCACGGGCGTCGAGTGGGCGTACGACGGACTCGAAATAAGTGATGAATGATGAATTAAGAACTGTCTTCAATTCATCATTCATCACTCATCACTCATCGTTCAGCTTATGCGTCTTTTCCACGGATACGAGAACGCGGAGATCGGGCGGCCGGCGGTGCTGACGCTGGGCGTGTTCGACGGGCTGCACCTCGGGCACCAGCTCATCATCAGCCGCGTGGTCGAGCGCGCGCGGGCGTTGGGCGCGGTGCCGACCGTCGTCACCTTCGACCCGCACCCGCGCGCCGTGCTGCACCCGGAGTCCGCGCCGCCGCTCTTGCAGACCTTCGACCAGAAGGTCGAGGCGTTCGGCGTGCTCGGCGTCGAGCAGACCATCGTCGTCCGCTTCACGCCCGAGTTCGCGCAGGTGCGCGCCGAAGAGTTCCTGCGAGACGTGGTGCACGAACGCTTGCAAGCGCGCGAGGTCTACCTCGGACGCGGCTTCGCGTTCGGCCGCGGGCGCGAGGGAGATATTAAGTTGCTGAGGCGTGTCAGCGGCGAGTTGGGCTTCTTCGCCGACGAGGTGCCGGAGGTGCGCCTGCGCGGACAGCGCATCAGTTCAAGCCGCATCCGGGAACTTCTGGCGGCGGGCCGCGTCAACCTCGCGCGGCGGATGCTTGGACGGCCTTACGGCGTCGAGGGGCGCGTCGTGCGCGGCTACGAGCGCGGCCGGACGATAGGTTTCCCGACGGCGAACCTGCGCCCGGCCAACCGCGTCATCCCGCGCGGCGGCGTCTATGTGTCGGCGACGCTCATCGACGGCTCGTGGCGGCGCAGCGTGACGAACGTGGGCGTCCGGCCGACCTTCGAGAATGACGCCGAACCTTCCGTCGAGACCTTCGTAATGGACTGGGGCGGCGATTTATACGGCGACGTGGTGCGCGTGCGCTTCCTGCACCGCCTGCGCGACGAGCGGCGGTTCGCGGGGGTCGAAGAATTGAAGCGGCAGATCGAGCGCGACGCCGCCCGCGCGCGAAAATATTTCGAGCGGTCGGGCGTACGGCGCTCGCTCTCGGTCATCTAATGTCGAGCTTGAAAGTTACAGGTTCAAAGTTCAAAGTTTGGCCCCCGGTTCTTTAACTTTGAACTGTCAGAAACAGGTTCGCCACAGGTTTTAAGTACGCTTTATCGGCATGGCAGCAATCGAACGCGAAGAGTTTAAGCATTCATACGAACCGAGCCCGAATGGTCAGACGGACGGGCCGCGCCTCGCGCTGTTGAAGCCCGGCGCGGACGGCGCGCATGTTAACGGGGGCGTGCGCGCTCTGCCGCCGCTGCCGCCCGTCGAACAGGGTCAAGAGGTTGACGAGTTCGAGGCGCAGGCGCGGAGCTGGCGCGGCTGGTGGCGCACGCTTCAGATCGTGCGCGTGCTCGGCACGATGTCGCTCTACCTTTTCCTCAACGACTACGACATCCGCGCGGCCTTCAACGCGCGCATCGCCTCTAAGAGATTAGAAGAGGCGCAGGGGCGCGGCCGTTCCGAATACTTCAAGGCGCGTGTGCGCAACCTCGTCTTTCATCGCGGGCTCGACAAGCTGATTCGACTCGTCAGGTACTTCGTCTACCGCGGCGCGGAGGGGAGCGATTCGAAGGGGCGGCAGCTCGAACGTCAGGGCGTCTGGCTCAAGGAGAATTTGATCGGGCTCGGCCCGACCTTCATCAAGATCGGCCAGGCGCTCGGCACGCGCGCAGACCTCCTGCCGCTCGCCTACATCCAGCAACTAGCGCTGCTGCAAGACCAGGTGCCGCCCTTCCCCAACGCGGAAGCCTTCGCGCGCGTCGAGTCTGAGCTGGGCCGGACGATTGCGGAAGCCTACGCCGAGTTCGACTCCGAGCCCATCGCCTCGGCCTCTCTGGGTCAGGTCTACCGCGCGCTGCTCCACACGGGCGAGGAGGTCGCGGTCAAGGTCCAGCGCCCCAACCTGCGCGAGACGGTCGGCTTCGACATCGCCGTGCTCGCGCGCGTCGTGCGGCGGCTCTTGCGCTACCCTTCGTTTACGGAGAACGCCGACTGGGAGGGGATGCTGCGCGAGTTCCGCGAGACCATCGGTGAGGAGATGGACTATGCGCGCGAGGGTCAGAACGCCGAGCGCTTCCGCCGGAACTTCCGCGAGTGGCGGCCCGTCCGCGTCCCGCGCATCCACTGGACGCACACCACGACGCGCGTCATCACGATGGAGTTCATCCGCGGCACGAAGGTCACAGACCTCGACGGCCTGCGTGCGCGCCGCATCTCGCCCGTCAAGGTCAACCGCCTGCTCGTGCGCGCGTACCTGAAGCAACTGCTCGAAGACGGCTTCTTCCACGCCGACCCGCACCCGGGGAACCTGCTCGTGATGGACACGGGGCACCTCGCCTTCTTCGACTTCGGCATGGTCGGCCGCATCACGCCGCAGTTGCAGTCGAAGATGATCGACTCCTTCTTCCACGTCGTCGGCCGCGACACCGAAGGGCTCGCGCAAGACCTCATCAACCTCAACTTCCTCAAGCCCGGCGTCAACCCCGACCGCATCCGACCGGTCGTCGAAGGTCTCTTCCGGCATTATCTGAACCTCAAGCTCGGCGACGTGAACTTCAAGGAGTTGACTTACGACCTGGCCGAGGTGATGTACGAGTACCCGTTCCGCCTGCCGTCGAACTTCACCTACATCATCCGCGCGCTGATGACGCTCGAAGGCATCGGGCTGGTCACCGACCCCGGCTTCAGCTTCTTCGAGACGGCGCGCCCCTATGCCAAGGAGTTCATGCTCAAGCGCGAGGGCAAGCAGTTCCGCCGCCTCCTCCTCGACAAGATCACCGGCCGCGACGAGGGGCGCATCAACTGGTCCAAGATGTGGAAGCTCGCCAAGCTCGCCGCCAAGACCTATCTGGAAGACGGCAAGAGGCAGAAGTGAACCGTGAACCGTGACGAGATAAAAGCTCTCTTTCACTCGTCACGGTTTACGGTTCACGGTAATCTTCACTGCTTGCCTTTGCCCGACTGTCCCTCTTCCTCGCCCAACGCCTCATTCATCCATTCGTCGCCGAGGTCGGGCGTGCCGGTGTCGTCCTCGCCGCTCTTCAGGTTCTCGCGCGCCTTCGCCGCCAGACGCTCGTAGGTGTCCCGTACCTTGTCGAGCTGCTTGTCATCCAGCTCCTCCAAATCCAGCAGCACGAGGTGCGCGCCCTCCGTCACCCGAATCAACTCGTCCAGCTTGACCTGCAAAGCCTCCGTGTCGCGGTTCTGCGTGTTCTGGATGAGGAAGACCATGAGGAAGGTGACGATGGTCGTCCCCGTATTTATGACGAGCTGCCACGTGTCGGAGAATTTGAAGAGCGGGCCTGTCAGCCCCCAGACGAGGACGACACCCGCCGCCAGCGCGAAGGTCGTGGGCCTGCCGGTGGCACGCGCCGTCCACTTAGCGAAGCGTGTGAAGAGCGAAGTCGATTTTGTTGGTCTCACAACGTCACCTCCGGAAGCGTTGAATTTTCTTTGCCCTTAAACCTTGACGGCCGAGTATACTCGAAGAGCTAACGCGTCGGAGGAGGGAAACGGGGCGAGTGATTACGACGACGTGTCTCGACAGCGAGGCGAAGAAGTTCACGAAGGACTTCCCGGCCGAGGAACTGAGCGACTACTGTGGGGTCGAGCGCAACGTCGTATGGGCCGACGTGTCCGACCCGACGAGCAAGGACTTCGACGAGCTGGCCGCGGAGTTCAACTTCCACCCGCTCTCCATCGAGGACTGCCGCAACGCGCACCAGCGGCCGAAGGTCGAGGAGTACCCCGGCTACTACTTCATGGTGCTCTACGAGGCCGAGCTGGTCGGCGACGACAAAGACCTTGAGCTGCGCGAGCTGAACATCTTCCTCGGCGCCAACTACCTCGTCACCGTCCACAGCCGCCCCATCCGCGCCATCGAGACCGCGCGCCGCCTGTGGGGCGAGTGGACGGACAGGGCCGGGCAGGGCGCGGGGCTCCTCGCTTACCTTCTGACCGACGCCGTCGTGGACGACTACATGCCGCTGCTCGACGTGCTCTCCGACCGCATGGACGACCTCGAAGACAAAATCTTCGGCGACTTCCAGCCCGAGTCCATTCAGGAAATCTTTCGCATCAAGAAGCAGCTCCTCTTCCTGCGCCGGACGGTCGCGCCCCTGCGCGATGTCTTCAACACGATGCTCCGGCGCGAGCAGCCCATCTTCCCGCGCGAGACGCACGTCTACTTTCAGGACGTGTTCGACCACATCATCCGCGTCGCCGACACCATCGACACTTTGCGCGACATGCTCTCCTCGACGATGGACGCGTACCTCTCGATTCAGGGCAACCGGATGAACCAGATCATGAAGCGGCTCACGTCGGTCGCCACGGTGCTCATGTCGGTGACGCTCGTCGCGGGCATCTACGGGATGAACTTCGTCTACATGCCCGAGCTACAGTGGCGCTTCGGCTACGTCTTCGCGCTGGCGTCGATGCTCGTCATCGGGCTCGGGCTCTACTTCTACTTGAGGAAGGTGAAGTGGCTGTGAGCAAGCGGAAGCGGAAGAAGGGCTGGAAGACCGGCCGGCTCCACTGGCCCGGGAGCCACCGACACCGGCAGGACGAGCCGGACGTGGCCGCGCGCCTCACGCCGCTCGAAGAGACCGACGAGTTCAAGGACTCGCCCCAGGTCGAGGCCCGCCAGCGCGTCGCCGACGACACCATCCGCGTGGACAGCAAGTCTGTCCCCATGCCCGAGCACCTCGTCGATGATGAGCGCGAGGGCGCTTCGATTTTCAGACTGGAGCCCGTCGTCGTCTTCATCCTCGTCACCATGCTCGCCTTCATCGCCTTCGTCGCGTGGCAGATTACGTTCATGCCGGAGAAGTAAGGCAGTAGCCAGTAGGGAAGATAAAGAGAGCGCGGCTTTCATCATCAACCGATGAGAGCCGCGCTGCCCATTTCTCTACTGCCTACTGATTCAGAACATGCCGAGCCCGGCGCCGGTCAGCGCCGCAGTGGTGACGAAGGGAATGATCGTTTCGAGGGTGGTCTGCGCGGCGGCGCCGTCGGTGCTCTCTGGCGGGGCGGGCGTCAGGCGCACCCAGCGCAGGCGGCGACGCTCGACGCGCTCGACGCGGAAGGTCGAGCCCTCGTGCTCGACCGTGTCGCCGGGCTTGAGCAGGCGGCCCGCGCGCGCGAGCAGGAAGCCCGCGACCGTCGTGTAGTGCCCGTCCTCGGGGAGGTCGAGCGGGAAGTTGCGGTTGGCGTCGCGCACGGCGAGCATCCCGTCGAGCAGGTAAGTGCCGTCCGGCTGCGCGACGATCTGCGACTTCGCCTCCTCGTCGTACTCGTCGTTAATCTCGCCGACGATCTCCTCTAATAAATCTTCCAGCGTGACGATGCCTTCCAGGCCCCCGTGCTCGTCGATGACGAAGGCGAGGTGCGTGCGGCTGTCGCGCATCTGCTTCAAGGCAGTGCCGAGCTTCGCCGTCGAGGGCATGAAGAGCGGCGGGCGCGCGAGCGCGGCCGCGTCGAACTCGGCGGCGGGGCGCGTGCCGTCCACGAAATCTTCGAGGTCGCGGCGGAAGAGCACGCCGACCACGTCGTCCAAACGCTCGCGGTAGACGGGCAGGCGCGTGTAGCCGTGCTCGCGGAACGCGGCCTTCGCCCCGGCGAGCGTGACCGACGAGGGGACAGCCACGACGGCCGTGCGCGGCACCATCGCCTCGCGCACCTCCGCGTCGGCGAACTCGAAGACGCCCTGGATGAGCTGCTGCTCCCCGGCTCCGATGTGCCCGCCCTTGCGCGACATGTCGATGACGTGGCGCAGCTCCTCCTCGGTGTAGGCCGAGGCGTGGCCGGCGTCGGCGCGGATGCCGAGCGGGCGGACGACCGCCGCGCTCGCGCGGTCGAGCGCGCGGATGAGCAGGCTGAAGACGCGGTAGAAGAGCTGCATCGGCAGCGCGGTCGCGCGCGCAACGCGCTCGGCCCGCTGGCGGCCGCAGAGCTTCGGCGCCGGCTCGCCCAGAACGATGTGCCGCGGCGTGCTGGCGGCGCAGGGGATGACGCAGGCGATGGCGTGAATCCACGGG
>CAXTSK010000280.1:0-7212 GCA_964246655.1 uncultured Pyrinomonadaceae bacterium | reverse complement strand
TGCAGCCCGCTCCGGGGCGGACGCCGCGGCGGGTAACGGGGGCGGCCAGTAGGCGCGGGCGGGGCCGCGGGCGCTCCGGCGTCGGCGCGGGCGGCGGGCCGAACTCGGCCGTGACGAGGTAGACGCGGTGCGTCTTCGGGTCGAGCGTCATCGTGCGCGTGCCCCTCTGCGTCTTGACGTTCTTGACGACCGTGTACTTGTCGGGCGCGTCTTCGTGGACGACCGTGAGCGTGCCTTCGCCGTTCGAGCTGAAGACGAGCCCCGTCTCGGGGTCGAAGGCGGCGGCGTCCGTCCCGCCCCCGATGGGCACAGCCGTGACGACCTTGCCTGTGTCGGCGTTCACCACGGCCATCAGCTTGTTCGAGCCGACCGAGAAGAGCCGTCGGTGCTTGCGGTCGAAAGCCAGGCCGGAAGGCTCCTCGGCGGGCGTGATAGGCCAACTGGCCTCGACCTTGAGGCGGCGCGAGTCGAACTCGGCGATTGCGCTCTTGTCTTCGAGGTTGACGAAGACGTTCCCCTTCTCGTCCGTGACGGCGAACTCGGGACGGCCGCCGAGCGCGAGCGTACCCGCGACCGTGTCAGTCTTCACGTCGATTGCAGTCGTGTCGTTGCTCGCGCCGTTCATCGTGAAGACGCGCCCCGAGGCGCCGTCGTAGATGATCGCGTCAGGGTTCTTGCCGACCGGAATCTGCTTGAGCGTCTTCAAGGTCTTGAGGTCGAAGACCGTGACGGTCGAAGCGCGCCCGTTGCTCACGTATCCCTTGCCCGCCTCCTCCACGACGGCGATGCCGTGAACGCCGGGCGTTTCGGGGATGTCGCCGACGACCGCGCCCGTGTCGGCGTCAACGACCACGACGTGCGTCGCGTGTGAGACATAGACACGCCGTGCCTTCGCGTCGAAGGTTAGGTAGTCCCAGCCGCCCTCGCCGCCGAGCTTGTACTGATTGATGACGTGATAGCCGGCCTCCGTCTTCGTCTGTGCGTTGAGAACCGCAGCGTTCAGGATCAGGACGACCAGGCAAAGGAACGCGCCGCGCCATTTGAGTGACATGATGTTTAGCCTCCCGTGGAGAAGTTGAAGACAGTCCCAAGAATCGGCTCGGGATGACATTACCCGTCGGCCGGATGTGGCGCCCCACGTCCTGACACCTGACGCTTGAAAGTGTGGCTCCCGAGCGCCACGAGGACGACCCAGACGAGCGCCGTCGCGTAGCCTGCTACCACGTCGCTCGGGTAATGGACGCCGAGGTAGATGCGCGAGAAGCCGATGAGCGCGGCGAGCAGGCCGGCCGAAGTCCACACCGCGCCTCGCGCCGCAGGGCGGCGGAGGTGCGGCGTGACGGCGACTGCCAGCGCCCCGTAGAAGCAGAGTGACAATAGCGCGTGCCCGCTGGGGAAGCTGTAGGACGTGGGCAGCGGCGTGTTGAAGAACGCCTCGGGGCGCGCGCGCCCGAAACTCAGCTTGAGCGTGGCGTTGAGCGCCGCCGCCCCCGCCAACGTCACGGCGAACAGGACGAGGTCGCGCCGCCACCCGGCGGCGACGAATAGAACGCAGGCGCACAGGCCGAGCGCGACGAGCGTTTGCGTCGAGCCGAGCAACGTTACAAAGCGCATCGCGGAGGTGAGGCCGGGCGAAGCGAGTTGCTGGACGAAGGAGCGCACGGCCCCGTCGAAGGCCATCGTCTCGCCCTCCAACACGTCCTCGGCCAGCGGTGCGAAGACCAGGAGCGCCCCCATCGCGGCAGCGAGCGCAAACGCCAGCCGCGCCCCGAGGCGTCGGAAGAGACGGACGACCGCCGCGCCGATACCGACTATGAATGGATGCGCCGTCATATTCATCCGCGCCCCCATGCACCTGCATACTACGAGAGCTTCTTACGCGTCGCTTTTCGCGCCCCTCCTGCCGCTTTCCCACGGCCTCGTTCCGCGCTCCCTCCACCTCCACGCTCACCCGCCCTTCTGTGCATGAGTCTCCTCTTATGCTCCGGTGTGGGAATCTATCGTCGTGGCCCCTTCCGGCCTGAGCATCGCGTAGATCGTCGGCGTCACGACGAGCGAAAGCAGGAGCGCGACCGCAAGGCCCCCGATGACTGCGATGGCGAGCGGCTGCAAAAGCTCCGCCCCTGCGCCGAGCGCGAGCGCGAGCGGCAGCATCCCGAGGATGGCCGCGAGTGAAGTCATCAGCACGGGGCGGAAGCGCCTGCGACCTGAACGCAGGAGCGCCTGTCGTAAGTCGTCGCCCGCCGCCAGATGCTCCTCCACGGCGTCGAGCATCAGGATGCCGTTCTTCGCCACGATGCCGACGACCATGATCATGCCCATCAACGAGACGACGTTCAGCGTCTCGCCCGTCAGGAACAGCCCGAGCAGCACGCCGCCCAACGCGAGCACCGCGCCCGTGACGATTGCGACCGGATGCGCGAACGAGCGGAACTCGACGAGCAGCGTGATGAAGACGAGCACGACCGCGAGCACGAGCGAGAGGGCAAGTTCGCGGAAGCTCGCCTGCTGCTCCTGATAGAGCCCGCCGTACTCGACCGTCATGCCCGCCGGGAACTTTACGTCCTTCGCCAGTTCCGCCTTGATCTCCGAGATGGCCGTGCCGAGGTCTTTCCCTTCGAGCCGCGCCGTGACCGGCACGTACTGCCGCAAAGACTCGCGGTTGACTTCGGTCTGTCCCTTGTCGTAGACGACCTCGGCCACCTGGTCGAGCCGGAAGAGAGTGCCCGTCTGTGAACGCATCTGAAGCGAGCGCAAAGCGTCGAGCGAGGTGCGCAAGGTTGCCGGGTAGATGACGCGGACGTTCACGAGCCGACCCTGTTGCAGTATCGAAGACGACGCATCACCCGACATGGCCGTCGTCACGGCGCTGGCAACGTCGGCGGGCGTGACGCCGAATTGCGCCGCGCGCTGCGGGTCAACTTTGAACGTGAGGGCGGGGCCGCTGACGACGACGCCGGGGTTCGTGTCCACGACGCCCTTGACCTTCTGAATCGCAGCCTCGACCTCCTCCGCCTTCGCGTCGAGCGCCTTCGTGTCCTCGCTGAAGATCTTGATCTCGATCGGCTCGGGCGAACTGACGAGGTCGCCGATGAGGTCGGAGAGGATGCCGACGAACTCGACTTCGAGCGCGGGCTCCGACTTCTCGATCTGGTCGCGCAGGTCGCTCTCGACATCTTCGGTCGGGCGGGCGCGCTTGTCCTTGAGCTTGACGAGGAAGTCGCCCGTGTTCGGCTCCGTGATGGAGAGGCCGAGTTGCAGCCCGGTCCGCCGTGAGTAGCTTTCCACTTCGGGCGTCTCCTTCAACATCTGCTCGACGTGGCGCAGCATCCGATCTGTCTCTTCGAGCGAAGACCCGGCGGGCGCGATGTAGTCGAGGACGAACGCGCCCTCGTCGAACGCGGGCAGGAACTCCGAGCCGAGTCCGCGGTAGAGCAGGAAAGAGCCGACGAGTACGCCTGCCATAATCAGAAGAACGACCCAGCGGTTATCAAGCGCGTGGCCGAGCACCCACTCGTAGCGGCGTATGACCGCACGAAGAAAACGCCCGCCCTGCTCTTCTTCTTCGCGTTGTGCGTTCTTCTCTTCGTCGAGGCTCGCGTCCTCGTCCCCATCGACGCGCTTCTTCGCCTTCACGAAGCGCTCGGCGAGCACGGGCGTGAAGGAGAGCGCGAGTACGAGCGACGTGAGCAGCGCGACGGCCATCGTCAAAGCGAGCGAGCGGAAGAAGACGCCCGTGATGCCCGTCAAAAGCGTCAGCGGGAGGAAGACCACGACGGGCGTCACGGTCGAGCCGATGATGGGGACGGTGATCTCCGAGACCGCCGCCTCGACGGCCGCGCGTCTCGCTTGCCCGCGCGCGAGGTGCGTGTAGATGTTCTCGACGACGACGATGGCGTCGTCGATGACGAGCCCGATGGCCGCGGCCACGCCCCCCAACGTCATCAGGTCGAACGAGAGCCCGACGAGCCACATCGCGAGGAACGTGACGAGCACCGTCACGGGGATGACCAGTGTCGCGACGAAGGTCGTCCCCCAGTTGCGCAGAAACGCGTAGAGGATGACGACCGAGAGCAGCAGCCCGAGCAGGATGGCATCGCGCACGGACTTCATCGACTCGCGCACGAGCAGCGATTGGTCGTAGAAGGTGGAGATTTGTACGTCCTTCGGGAGCAGCGGCCGGATAGCCTTCAACTCGGCCGTCAACTCGTCCACGACCGTGACCGTGTTCGCGTCGGGCTGCCGGTCTACGTTGAGGAGCACCGCGGGGCGGCCGTCGGCGGTGACAATGGTGTACTGCGGCTCGGTTCCCTGCCCCACGGTCGCCACGTCTTCGAGCTTCACAGGCGCGTTGTTTACATTGGCGACGACGATGGAGTTCAGCTCGTCGAAGGTCAACGCCTGCCCGCTCACGAGCGCGAGTTCGAGCTGGTGGTTCTCCTCGATCAGCCCCGGCGAGGCGATGATGTTCGAGTTCTTGACGGCGTCCACGACCTGCTGAATCGAGACGCCGCGCGCGGCTAAGCGCTGCGGGTCGATCACGGCTTGGTACTCACGCGTCTGCCCGCCCGCGACGTTGACGGCGGCGACGCCGGACAGTCGCGCCAGCCGGGGGCGCACGACGAGGTTAGCGAGGTCGCGCAGGGAAGAAGGGTCGCGCGTCTCGGAGGTGAGGCTGTAGCCTGCGACGGGGAAGACGGCAAAGGTCAGTCGGTCTACGCGCCGTATCTCGGCAGGCGGCGGCAGTTGTGCGGTGAGTTGAGAGAGGCGCGCCTGCACGAGTTGAAGGGACTGCTTGATGTCAACGCTCCAGTCGAAGAAGAGGTTGACCTCGCAGGAGCCGCGCGCCGTGACGGAGCGGATGCGCGTGATGCCGGGGATGCCGTTCATCGCCTCCTCGACGGGGCGCGTGACGGAGACGAGCGTCTGCTGCGCGGGCACGACGCCGTTATCGACAGTGATGACGATGCGCGGGAAGTCGGTCTGCGGGAAGACGGCGCTCGGCAGTTGCCAAGCCGCGTAGAGTCCCGCGGCGCACAGCAGCGCGATGACGACGAGCACCGCGCGCTTCTGCTCCGCGATGAGGCGCGCGAGCGTCACTGCTCGGTCCCCTTATTATTGCTACCGCTGTCGTCCTTTTTCTCTTCGTCGCCTTCAGTCACTTCGACCTTCGACCCGTCCGGCAAAGAGTAATTGCCCTCTACGACGACCGTCTCGCCGCCCTCCAGTCCGGACGTTATCTCTACCTCGTCCGCCGTGCGTGTGCCGACCGTGACCTTCGTTTCGTGCGCGACGCTCGCGTCGTCGACGACCATCACGGCGCCTTCGTCCGCGTTCGACGCGTCGAGCGTGACGGCCGAGGCGGGAACGACGACCGCGTCCTGTTTAGCATTTGCGGCGACCGTGACTTGCGCCGCGCCGTTCACACGCAGACGGCCCGCGCCGTTTCCGAGCGTCACCCATACCTCGACGGTGCGGCTCGCAGGATCAACTGAGCGGCTGATGAGCGTGACCTGTCCGGTCAACTGCTCGCCGGGCAAGTCCGTCGGAAGAACTGTGGCCGCGTCGCCAACCTTCAACTGCGCCGCAACGGTGTCGGAGAAGGGCGCTTTGACGATGACCTCGCTCGTGTCGGCAATCGTCACGAGTGTCGTGCCTGAAGAGATGAAGCTGCCCTCGTACAGAGCTTGATCCGTGACGACGCCGGAGATGGGCGCGCGCACGGTCGCGTAAGAGAGCTGCGCGTCGAGCGCGCCGACGTGCTGCTCGGCCTGATTCACGCGCGCGGCTGCCTGCGCGCGGTCGTTCGGGTTCAGGGAGCGCGTGCGAAGGCTGACGTTCGCCTCCGCGAGCCGCAGCTCGTTCTCGGCCCTCGTCAAATCGAGTTGCGAAGCTTCGAGGTCTTTCTTCGAGATGCCGCCCGCGTCATACAACGCGCGGCGACGCTCATACGTTCGGCGCGCGTTATCGACCGCGGCGCGTGCATCACGCAGAGCCTTATCGTCCTGCGCGGTGTTCTGCGGAATAGTGCCAGTCTCGACGCTGCTGGCGTTTGCGCGCGCTTCGTTCAGGGCGGCGACGGCCTCGTTGCGCTGCGATTGCAGATCGTTCGACTCAAGCACGGCAAGCACGTCGCCCGCGTGGACGACGCGATTTTTCCAGAGCGGCATGCGCTTTATCTGTGCGCTTATCTTCGGCGAGACCTGCGCCGTGTCGCGCGGGAAGATCGTGCCGAGCGCCGACTGCTGTGCCGCGATTGGTTGTTTTTCGGCCTTCGCCACGCGGACGCTGACGACGACTGTCGCTTCTTCGGTCGTCGTGTCCGCGCTGCCGCGAGAGCGCCAGATGAGGATGACGATGGCGATGGCGACCAACGCGACGGCGGAGATTGCGATAAGCACCGTCCGGCGCTTTCGCTCGCGCCGCTTACTTTCTTCTTCGTCGAGCGAAGCGCGTCGCCGCGCGGTCTGTTCCGGCCTTTCGGATAAAGCGGTATTCTCGCCGCCCGTCAAGTCCGGGTCGGGCACTTTGTCGTCCCCTTCCATCTGTGCACTTTTAATCTCTTCCGAGTCTCTCTCTTCGCTCATTGTCCTGCCGCCTGTCTGAGTCGCGCGAGTGCCACCTGATAATCGAAGAGCGCCTGAAAGAAGGCCAATCGCTGTGCGGCCAGCGTGGTCTGCGCGTCCGTGACCTCGACGATCTGTGCCTCCCCCGCGCGGTAGCGCGCCACCGAGGCGTCGAGATTGCTCTGCGCGAGCGTGACGCCCGCCGTCGCAAGTCGAATCCGTGCCGCGGCCGATAGAGCCTGCGTGCGCGCGGAACTGAACTGCTGCGCGAAGCCGCGCACGGCCTGCGTGCGCTCGTTCTCCGCGATCTGACGTTTGACCTCCGCCTGCCGCTCGCGGCTGCGTGTGGCGCCCCAGTCGAAGATGGGAATCGTGAGGTTGAAGGCCGCCGAAAAGCCCGTGTGCTCTTTCAGACGCGGCGGCCTTAATGAATCCGTGTCGAAGCCGCCGTTAATCGTGTAGGAGAGTTGCGGCCGACGGTCGGCGCGCGCGACGAGTATGTCCTGCTCGGCGGCGCGCATCTGTGCGTCGAACTGCGCGAACTCGGGGCGACGCCCGACCATGTCGGCGGTCAGGCGCTCGACCTCGTCCGTCGCGGGGATGAGCGTTGCAAGGTCTGCGACGGCTAACGCGCGCGCCGAATCGG
>CAXTSK010000279.1:0-7223 GCA_964246655.1 uncultured Pyrinomonadaceae bacterium | reverse complement strand
GCCCGCGCCCCCGGCCGCGCCGCCCGCCGAGGGCGACCGCGTCGAGCCGATGTCCGTGCTGCGCAAGAAGATCGCCGAGCACATGACGATGTCGCAGCGCACCTCGGCGCACGTCGCCACCGTCTACGAGATCGACATGACGCGCGTGCACCGCCTGCGCGAGGCGAAGAAGGCCGAGTTCCAGCAGAGCGTCGGGACGAAGCTCTCCTACATGCCCTTCATCTTCCAGGCCGTGACGCAGGCCATCCGGAAGTTCCCCGTCTTCAACTCGCAGGTCGCGGGCGACCAGATTATTTATAAGCGCGACATCAACCTCGGCATGGCCGTCGCGCTCGACTGGGGCCTCATCGTCCCCGTCATCAAGCGCGCCGACGACCTCTCCATCGCGGGGCTCGCGAAGGCGGCCAACGACCTCGCCGACCGCGCGCGCGTCAGACAGTTGAAGCCCGACGAGGTGGCCGGAGGCACCTTCACCATCACCAACCCGGGCGTCTTCGGCGGGCTCTTCGGCACGCCGATCATCAACCAGCCGCAGGTCGCCATCCTCGGCGTCGGCACCATCGAGAAGCGCGCCAAGGTCATCACAACCGAGGACGGCGAAGACCTCATCGCCGTCCGCCACATGGCCTACTTCGCGCTCTCCTTCGACCACCGCATCATCGACGGCGCCGACGCCGAGCGCTTCCTCTCTTACGTCAAGGAACTGCTCGAAGCCAGCCAGTTCACCGTCTGAAGCGGCGGGCAGTTAAGACAAACGAACAGCCCGGAGAAAGTCGGAGGCGGCGAGTAACGAATCTCGCCGCCTCCGACTTCTTATGGACGAACGTATGTTCTTTAGGACGGACGTACCGAGGAAGGCTGCTTACCTTTTAACTACCTACTGCCTACTTCCCCCCACTCATTCAATAAATGTTATTGAATAAGAAAGCGGCATCCATAAACGTCAAGTTCGGCCGGGCCTCACTCGCGCGAACCGAGTCTTAACCTCACGACCCTTCACGACTTACGCCAGGTCGCGGCGCGGCGGCATGTCCGTTGCCCAGACGGTCGCGCGGCCGCTCTCTCCCCGAACGAGTCGGCGCCGGGAACGCTTGAGCCTGACGCCGCGGCGCCGAGGTGTCCCGGATGCTTGGCGACACGGCGTGGCAGGGCCGCCCACGCCGCCGTCGTACCCAACGCGTAAGGAGTCGATATGGCAAGGATAAAATTCAAAGTAGTGGTTCTGGCCGCGCTGCTCTTCGCGTTCTCAGCGACGGCCTTCGCGCAGCTTGAGACCGGGCAGATCACGGGCCGCGTCGCCGACCCGAACGGCGCGGTCGTGCCCGGCGCGGCCGTCAACGTCAAGTCGGTCGAGACCGGCGCCGAGCGCACCGCGACCGCCGACGCGGAGGGCGCGTATACGGTGACGAACCTCCAGCCCGGCCTCTACGACGTGTCCGTCGAGGCGCCGAACTTCGCCAAGTCCACGCAGCGCGTGCAGGTCACCGTCGGCGCCAAGGCTTCGCTTGAGACGCAGCTCTCGGTGACGGCCATCACGGGCGAGACCGTGAACGTGGTCGCGGGCGCGGGCGTCGAGGTCAACACGCAGAATCAGGAGTTGTCCAACGTCGTCTCGGGCGAGCAGATTCGCGAGCTGCCGACGATCACGCGCAACCCGTACAACCTCGTTCAGCTCTCGGGCAACGCCGCGACCGACGACCCCTCGACCTCGCAGAACGACACGGCCGGCACCGCCACCTACCGCGGCGCGGGCGTCTCGCTCAACGGCCAGCGCGCGGCCTCGACCAACATCCTGCTCGACGGGGCCGACAACAACAACGTCTACTTCGCCACCGTCGGCAACTACATCCCGCTCGACTCCGTGCAGGAGTTCCGCGTCATCACCTCGAACTTCTCGGCCGAGTACGGCCGCGCCACCGGCGGCGTCGTCAACGTCGGGACCCGGACGGGCGCCAACCAGTTCTTCGGCAGCGCCTACGAGTTCAACCGCATCTCGAAGCTCGCCTCGAACGGGTTCGACAACAACGCGCGCGGTCTGCGGCGCGGCGTCTTCACGCGCAACCAGTTCGGCTACTCGGCCGGCGGCCCCGTCGTCAAGAACAAAGCCTTCTTCTTCAACAGCACCGAGTGGATCCGCGTCCGCAGCACCGGCCCGCTCACCGCGCTCGTCCCGACGGCCCAGCTGATCGCGGCGTCGAGCCCGGCGACGCGCGCCTTCTTCGGCAGCTACCAGCTTGCCGCCACCCCCATCGGCCGCCGCGTCACCGCGGGCGAACTGGGCGTCGCGAGCCTGCCGGCCTCCACGCCCGTCTTCGAGGAGGTGGCCTACTCCGTCCCCGTCGACCTCGGCGGCGGCCAGCCGCAGAACGCTTACCAGACGGTCACGCGCCTCGACTGGAACGTGAACGACAAGACGCAGCTCTACGGGCGCTACGCCTTGGAGAGCCAGGACGTGCTCGCGGGCGTGGTCAGCAACAGCCCCTACCAGGGCTTCAACACCGGCCAGCATCGCTTCAACCAGAACGCGCTCGTCTCGCTGACGCGCACCTTCTCGCCGAACTTCGTCTCGACGAGCAAGCTGGCCTTCAACCGCACGATCACCGACCAGCCGCTCAGCGAGCAGCCCGCCGGCCCGACGCTCTACCTGACGCTCGGCCGCGCCTCCGTCGGCGGCACGCTCATCGCGCTGCCCGGCTACCTGCCGTTCAACCAGGGCAGCGCCATCCCGGCCGGCGGCCCGATCAACAACGCGCAGGTCTTGCAGGACTTCAACCTCCAGAAGGGGAACCACCAGCTCCGCTTCGGCGGGCAGTACGTCTACATCCAGATCAACAACACGTTCGGCGCCTTCCAGAACTCCGTGCTCAACCTCGGCAACGCGAACGACACGGGCCTCGCCAACCTGCTGGCCGGGCAGCTGCTCAGGTTCCAGGGGGCGGTTGACCCGCAGGGCCACTTCCCCGGCGAGTTCGTGACCACGCCCCTCTCGCCGCCGAGCTTCAGCCGCAGCAACCGCTACCACGAGTGGGCGACCTACTTTAACGACTCGTGGCGCGTCCGCTCCGGGCTGACGCTCAACCTCGGCTTGCGCTACGAGTACTACGGCGTGCAGCACAACAAAGACCCGCGCCTCGACTCGAACTTCTACTTCGGCTCGGGCTCGACGCTGCAAGAGCGCATCCGCAACGGGCGCGTGATGATCGCCGAGGACAGCCCCGTCGGCGGCCTCTGGGCGCCCGACAAGAATAACTTCGCGCCGCGCGTCGGCATCGCGTGGGACGTGACGGGCGACGGCCGCACTTCGCTGCGCGGCGGCTACGGCGTCTCCTACGAGCGCAACTTCGGCAACGTTACCTTCAACGTCATCCAGAACCCGCCGAACTACGCCACGGTCGCCATCACGGCCGGCGCCGAGGTGCCCTCCATCACGCTCTCGCCGAACAACGCCGGGCCGCTCGCCGGCAGCGGCACCAGCATCCGCCTGCCGGGCACCAGCTTGCGCCACGTCCGCGAGGACATCCGCAACGCCTACGCGCACTTCTGGAGCGGGGCCTTCGAGCGCGAGCTGGGCCGCGGCACGGTCGCCTCGGTCGAGTACTCGGGCTCGGCGGGACGGTCGCTCTACTCCATCGAGAACATCAACCTGCGCGGCACGGGCCCCGTCTACCTCGGGAGCCCCGCGACGACGCCCGACGGCGGCACCTCGACACGCCTCAACGGCCAGTACACCAGCATCAACTCGCGCGGCAACAACGGCTACTCGAACTCGCACGCGCTGGTGTTCGGGCTCGCGAGCAACAACTACCGCAGTTCGGGCCTGCAACTCACCGCGCGCTACACCATCGGCTCGGCGAAGGACAATCTCAGCTCGACCTTCAGCGACGCCAACGCGCAGAACGGCAACCTCGGCATCCTCGACCCCTTCAACCCGTCGATTGACTACGGCTACGCGGACTTCGACATCCGCCACCGCTTCGTCGGGAGCTTCACCTACGAGGTGCCCTACTTCAACAACTCCACCAACCGGCTCGCGAAGCACGTGCTGGGCGGCTGGACGCTGACCGGCATCTTCAACGCGCGGACGGGGCTGCCGTTCTCCGTCTACGACTGCAACAACGCGGACTTCATCTGCCCGCGCTACGTCCCGTCGAGCGCCGTGAGCTTCACGGGCAACGGCAACCCGCCGGCGGCCGACGCGACGACGCCGAACAGTTTCACCTACATCAACCTGCCGACCCGCGTGGACTACAACAACCCCGTCGCGGGCTTCTCGGACGTGGCGCCGTTCCCGGCCGACATGACGCGGCGCAACGCCTTCCGCGGCCCCGGCTTCTGGAACGTGGACGCCGGGCTCTACAAGCGGATCAGGTTCTCGGAGAAGTACAGCCTGCAACTCCGGCTGGAGACCTTCAACATCTTCAACCACGCGAACCTGTTCTACGACCCGAACCAGCTCGACGCCAGCACCTTCAACTTCATCTCGGCGCGGCGCGGGGTCTTCCCCTCCGGCAACGTCGAGCGGCGCAACGTGCAACTCGCGGCCAAGTTCATCTTCTGACTTTCGTGCGACCGAAAGTCACTGACAAGGGGAGCCCAACGCGGGGCTCCCCTACTTTTTATTAAGCTGTCAGCTATTGGCTGTTAACTGTTAGCCGGAAGGAGGACGGCGGGGCGAGATGGGCGGCAACACTTTCATCCGCCTGTGGCTCGCGGCGCTGCTCGCGTTCGGCGTGTGCATCGTGGCGGCGCGGGCGCAGGATGAGGGCGGCATCGAGTCCGGCGACCCCGGGACGGGCGGCAGGCACACGATACAGGGGCGGCTCTACCTGCCCTCGGGGCGTAAGCTCGACCGTCGCCTGCGCGTGCGACTGTCGAGCGTCCGCGGCGGCGAGTTCTCGACGCTCACGGACGACAATGGCAACTTCATCTTTCGCCGCCTGACGACCGGGACGTACACGTTGACGGTCGAGGGCGGGCGCGAGTTCGAGACGGCGACCGAGACGGTGGATGTCTTAGAGGGGGCGCGCAGGGATGCACAGCTCTACACCGTCCAGATTCGCCTCGTGGAGAAGCCCGCCGCGGCCGACCCTGCACGGCCGGGCGTCGTCAGCGCCGCCCCGGAGGAACTGCCCGCGGCGGCGCGTGAACGTTACGCGAAGGCGCTCGAAGCGTCGGCGGCCGGCGACCACCAGAAGGCGGTCAAGGAGCTGAAGGCCGCGGTCGAGATTCACCCGCAGTTCCCGCTCGCCCTGAACGAGTTGGGCGCGCAATACATGATGCTCGGCCGGTTGGGCGAGGCGGCCGGCGCGTTCGCCTCCGGCGTCAAGCTCGCGCCCGACGCGCCCGTGCTCCGCGTCAACTACGGCATCCTGCTCATCCGCCAGAAGAAGTACAGGGAGGCGGAAGAGCAGCTCGCCCGCGCCGTCGCGCTCGACGGGAAGAGCGCCGCCGCACGCCTCCAACGCGGGAACGCGCTCATCCGTCTGGGTCGCGGCAAGGAGGCCGAGACGGAGCTGCTGCAAGCCGTCAAACTCGGCGGCCCCGCCGCGGCGCTCGCGCACCGCTACCTCGGAGCGCTCTACGT
Source organism: uncultured Pyrinomonadaceae bacterium (assembly GCA_964246655.1). Taxonomy (GTDB): domain Bacteria; phylum Acidobacteriota; class Blastocatellia; order Pyrinomonadales; family Pyrinomonadaceae; genus QHXN01. The sequence continues at coordinate 1,639 of CAXTSK010000279.1, read as the reverse complement.
CGAACGCGGCGACGACGCGCGCGCCGCCGCCGAGCTGGAAGAGTACCTCCGCCTCGCCCCCGGCGCCGCCGACGCCACGCAAGTCCGCGCCGTCCTCGCGGGACTCAAGCCCGCGAAAAAGAATTAACCACCAAGGCACAGCTTTAAGGATTTGAAATTTCAAATTTCAAATTTGAAATTCCTTTAGCTGTGCTTCTGTGCCTTTGTGGTTAATTCTTACTTGATATGTGCGCCCTCGACGAGCTGCTTGTACTCGGCCTCGCCCCGCAGTGCTTCGAAGGCAGATTCTTTCTCAAGCGTGTCGGCGTCTTTGAAGCCCAGCTCGAACGCCTTGCGGAGCGCGGCGAGTGCCTTCTTCTTATCGGAGTTCGCGGCGTGCGCGACGGCCAGCTCGTAGAAGACCTGCGGGCTCTTGGATGCGACTTCGGCGGCGACCTCCAACGCGGCGACAATGTCGGGCGGGCGGGCGCGCTGCTGGCGGAGGTTGGCCGCGGCCTCGTAGAAGTGCGCCGTCACCTGGTTGAGTGTCCGGCGGGCCACGCGGCGCTCGCCCGAGTCGGCCTCGGCCTTCGCCTTCACGCGCAAGCCTTCGACTATCTCGCGGAAGTCCGAGACCGCCTGGACTCTCCCCTCGAACTCGCCGCGTCGCTTCTCGGCCAGCTCGAAGAGTTGCGAGACGAGTTGCTGCTGGCGGCTCAACTGCTCGGCCTCGTCCTTGCGCGCGGCCTTCACCTCCTTCGACGCGCCGAGCGCGGCGGCACGGCCGTCCGCCTCCGCCGTGTCGCGCAAGCCCCGGAAGTCTGCCGCCAGCGACTCGTAAGCCCTGTAGGCCGCGTACAACTTTGAACTCTCTTCGAGCCTTCGCGCTTCGGCGAGTCTCCGCCCCCACACGCCCGTCGTGAAGGCTTCGTCCTTCTGACGCAGCCCCGCCTTGATGGCCTGAAGCTCCATCCACTCGACGGCCGCCGCGGCGAGTTCCGGAGTCGGCCACGCGTGCCCGCCGTCGAAGCTCTCGAAGCGATGCGCCGCGCCGAGCCGCGACAGTTCCGCTTCGAGCAACTTCATCTCGGGGAAGTTGAAGTCGTCCGCGCCCGCGACGCCGAAGAGCGCGAAGGTGACGGGCGCCGTCGGCTTGAAGGTCGGCGGGTAGCCCGCGCCCGCGGCGATGACGCCCGCGAGGCAGTGCTTGCAGAGGAAGTCGAGCAGGACGGCCTGCCGCGCCCCGCCCGAGAAGCCGGTCGTGTACGTCCGCGCGCCATCCACTGGTAAGCGCGCCTGCACGTCATCAATCATCGCCCCTATCGCGTCGAGCGAAGCCTTGAGCGGACCGTTGCGTGAGTTGTTCGAACCGGCGACGACCCAGCCGAAACGCTCGGCCGCCTCGCTGTAGAGCTTGACCGGGACGGCACCGCGCGCCAGAGGGTCGAAGCAGTAGAGCGTCGGCCAACGGCGCGCGGGCGTGTAGTTCGAAGGCAGGTAGAGCGCGTAGGTCTGCGAAGGGTCACGCAGCGTGGCGACCGACTCGACGACTCGGCCGCGCGGGAGTTCCGACGCCGTCGGGGATTGACGAACGGCCGTCGGCGGAGGCGTCGGGGCGGCCGCCGCCGCCGGCGGGGTGGCGTGCGCGGGACAGCCCGGC
>CAXTSK010000278.1:0-7254 GCA_964246655.1 uncultured Pyrinomonadaceae bacterium | reverse complement strand
CTCATCGGTCAAGTTTAGCAAGGGCTTCTGCTCTGCGTAACATCAGTTAATAATTTGAAATCTCAAATTTGACATTGTTCGGGCTGCGTCTCCGTGGTTTATTGTTTGACGGTTTATCGCGGGGCACGTACACTTTTTCGGTACAACCGCGGGGTGGGCTTCCGCCTCTAATTTTTTTTGTAGGCTCCGGCCTAAACTGGAAGAGACTTAAATAAAATGCTCGGTTTCCTAGCTTTCATCTTCATCCTCGGCTCCGCGGTCATCCTGCACGAGTTCGGCCACTTCATCGTCGCGAAGATGCTCGGCATCCGCGTCGAGACTTTCTCGGTCGGCTTCGGCAAGCGCCTCTGGGGGCGCAAGTGGGGGACGACCGACTACCGCCTCTCGCTCATCCCTTTGGGCGGCTACGTCAAGCTCGGCGGCGACGACTCGAACGCCGGCATCGAAGAGGGCGGCGCCGAGGAGATTCCCACCAAGGAACGCTTCGACCTGCGCCCGCGCTGGCAGAAGTTCCTCGTCGGCGTGGCTGGCCCCGTGATGAACGTCCTGACGGCGCTGGCTATCCCGTTCGTCGGCGCGATGGCCGTCGGCGTGCCCGCGGCGCCGTCGCCCCTCGTCAGCCAGGTCGATCAGGGCGGCGCGGCCGACACGGCGGGCTTGAGGGCGGGCGACCGCATCGTCTCCTTCGACAACGAACAGAACCCGACGTGGCGCTGGATGAACGTCGTGGCGACGGTCAAGCGCAACCAGTCGATCCCCTTCGTCGTCGAGCGCGAAGGGCAGCGCGTGCAGCTCTCGATCAAGCCGACCGTCACCAAGGAGGACGGGCACGATATCGGCGACCTCGACTTCCTGCCCGACCTCGGCACGGAGCCCGTCGTCATCAATCAGGTCGTGGACGACTCGCCCGCAGCGAAGGCCGGGATGAAGACGGGCGACCGCGTCCTCTCCATCGACGGCGAGACGGCGCGCAACCGCGCGCAGGTTCGTGAGTACATCGGCAAGCACCAGGGCGAGTTGCGCGTCTCGGTCGAGCGCGGCGGCGAGCGCCTGGAGCTGACCACGCCGGGCGAGCGGATTGACGGCAAGCTTTTGGGCGTCACGTTCCAGCCGCCGCCGGCCGTGCCCATGGAGCGTGTGGGGCCGGGCGAGGCGCTCTCGGTCGCCGTCAACGCCAACGTCGAAATCCTGCGGCTGACGGGCATGGCGCTCGGGCAGGTCTTCTCGGGACAGCTCCCCATCGGCGAGGCCGTGGGCGGCCCCATCGCCATCGCAGCGGCCTCCGCCGAGGCGGCGACCAACTACGGCTGGGACGGCGTCTTCAACATGCTCGGGTTCCTGAGCCTCAACCTCGGCATCTTCAACCTGCTCCCGATCCCCGTGCTCGACGGCGGCATGATCTTCATGCTCTTCGTCGAGGGCTTCCTGGCGCTGTGGGGCATGAAGCTCTCCCTGCGCATGCGCGAGCGCATCCAGCAGGTCGGCTTCGTCTTCCTGCTCCTCCTGATGGGCTTCGTTATCATCAACGACGTGACCAAGTACGCCCCCGGCCTCTTCCGCTCGAAGGAGAAGCCAGCGGCGACGCAGCAGAAATGAGAGGGGTGAATGGTAAATAGTAAATGGTGAATGGAGCTGGCGGCTTCCATTCACCATTTACTATTTACCATTCACCCCTTGAGCAACTTTGAGTAGAGAACGGACGTAGAGACAGGCATGAGACAGACGAGACAGGTCAGGGTCAAGGACGTGCTCATCGGCGGGGGCGCGCCCGTGGCCGTCCAGTCGATGACGAAGACGGACACCGCGGACGTGGAGGGCACCGTCCGTCAGATCGAGGAGATGGTGCGGCAGGGCTGCGAGGTCGTCCGCGTCGCCGTCCCGAACCAGGAGGCCGCCGTCGCGCTCAAGGAGATTCGCCGCCGCGTCCCCGACGTGCCGCTCGTCGCCGACATACACTTCCACTACCGGCTCGCGCTGATGGCTTTGGAAGCGGGCATCGACAAGCTGCGGCTCAACCCCGGCAACATCGGCTCCATCGAGCGCGTGCGCGAGGTGGTGAACGCAACCAAGGAGCGCGGCATCCCCATCCGCATCGGCGTCAACGGTGGCTCGCTCGAAAAAGATTTATTGAAGAAGTACGGGACGGCCACGCCCGAGGCGATGGTCGAATCGGCGTTGCGCCACATACACATCCTCGAAGACCTCGACTTTCAGGACATCGTCGTCTCGCTCAAAGCTTCGGACGTGCGCCGCACGGTCGCCGCCTACCGCTTGCTCGCCGAGCAGGTTGACTACCCGCTCCACCTCGGCGTGACCGAGGCGGGCACGCCCTTCGGCGGCACCATCAAGTCCTCCATCGGCCTCGGCATCCTCCTCCACGAAGGCATCGGCGACACCATCCGCGTCAGTCTTGCCGCCGAGCCTTGGGAGGAGGTGCGCGTCGCGTGGGACATTCTGAAGTCTTTAGAGTTGAGGAAACGCGGCGTCACCGTCGTGGCCTGCCCGACCTGCGGACGTTTGGACGTGGAGAACTTCGTCGAGATAGTCACCGAGATCGAGCGCCGCCTCGCGCACATCGAGGAGCCGCTCCACCTCTCCATCATGGGCTGCGAGGTCAACGGGCCGGGCGAGGCGCACGACTCGCAGCTCGGCGTCACCTTCGGCAAGGGCGTCGGCATGATCTTCAAGGACGGCCGCCCCATGCGTAAGGTCTCCGGCGCGAACATCGTCGAGGCGTTCGTCGCCGAGGCCGAGAAGCTCGTCAAGGAAGGCGCGGCGGCTCCCGCTGAAATGTTGCCGGAATTGGTTCAAATTAAGTAGCCGCCGAGAAAATTCACCACAGAGACACAGAGGCGCAGCTAAACTCAATTAGCTGCGCCTCTGTGTCTCTGTGGTGAAAACTCTTTCAGTCGGCGGACATCGAGAGGAAGAGTGCGTCGGTGGCGGCGCGGCGGTTGACGTTGACGGCGAGCTGGCCGCGCAACTCTTCGATGCGCGTGAGCCAGTGGGCGGCGCGTGCGGGACGGATGCCGGAGGCTAAGGGCGCAAGGCGTTCGCGCAAGTCCTGGTTGACGAGTGCCCCGCCGCCGAGCGCGAGCAGCCAGAGGTCGCGCACGAGTATTTCGAGCGCGTCCAGACGCGGCTCGTACTCTTCCTTATTCTTCGCGTCCCCGAGTTCCTCCGCCGCGCGCAAGAGCCGCACGCGGTCGCCCCCCGCGGCGAGCGCCTCGACCACGCCCAACATCGCCTCGCGCCGCGCGCGATACGTGTCGAGGTTCAGGCGCAGCGCGACGCCGGGACGCCCCGACGCGAGCTGCGCCGCGAGCCGCGCCTCCAGGCCCGCGCGCTGCCCCTGCTTGACGAGGAAGCTCTCAAGCTCTTCGGGCGTGAGCGGGGCGAAGCGCACGGCCTGGCAGCGCGAGCGGATGGTCGGGAGCAGGCTCGAAGGGCGCGAGGTGATGAGGATGATGTGCGTGGTCGGCGACGCCTCTTCCAAAGTCTTCAACAGCGCGTTCGAGGAAGCCTCGTTCAAACTCTCCGCGTTCTCGACGAGGAAGAATCGCGCCGTCCCCTCGGCCGGGCGGAAGTTGCTCTCGCGCTCAAGGTCGCGCACGGCATCGACGAGGATGTTTCGGTTGTAAGGGCGCACGAGCCCGACATCTCTGTGCTCGCTCCAAATAATCTTCTTGTGCTCGTCGCGCTCGTCGGCCGCGGGGTACTGGAATTTCACGACGCGCACGCACGCGGGGCACACGCCGCAGCCCTCGACGCCCCGCCTGTCTCTGCAATTCAACGCGCGCGCCAGCTCAAGCGCGAACGAACGCTTGCCCAAACCTTCCTCGCCCGCGAACAGCAGCGCCCCCGGCACGCGCCCCTGCCGCAGCATCCGCCGCAAAGTCTCCTTCGCGCGCTCGTTCCCGATGAGTGAGTCGAACATGGGAATCAGTAGGCAGATGGCAGTAGGCAGTACGCTCTGCGTTTAAGACGTTGAAAGATTAATTCGAGTTTCGGACGCGGTGTCTTTACAACTGCCTACTGCCATCTGCCTACTGCCTACTCTCCAAAAACGGCATGACGATACGCATGACTTGCGCCTGTGTCTCCTGGACGGAGCCGGCGGCGTCGATGATGTGGACGCGCTCGGGCTCGGCGGCGGCGATGCGCTGGTAGGCGTCGCGGACGCGCGTGTGGAAGGCGGCGTCCTCCGCGTCGAGCCGGTCGTGTTTGTGCCCCGTGCTCGTGCGGCGGTGTGCGCGGCGCTGGCTCTCGTCCACGGGCAGGTCGAAGATGAGCGTCAGGTCGGGCATTAAGCCGCCTGTTGCAAGCACCACCAGCTCGGAAACTATCTCGTCGGGGAAGCCGCGGCCCGCGCCCTGGTAGGCGACGGTCGCGTCGGCGTAGCGGTCGGAGAGGACGACGTGGCCCGAGTCCAAGGCCGGGCGGACGAGCGTGCGGACGTGCTGCGCGCGGTCGGCGGCGTAGAGGAGGAGTTCGGCGAGCGGGTCAACCTGCTCCTCCGTGTCGAGCACGAGCTGGCGGATGCGCGTGCCGAGCGGCGTGCCGCCGGGCTCGCGCGTGGCGACGACCTCGCGGCCGCGCAGTCGCAGCTCGCTCGCGAGCATGCGGAGCTGGGTAGACTTGCCGCACCCGTCGATGCCCTCGAAGGTGATGAAAGCTGGGGCCAAGATTTTTTTAAGTTCTCCGTTCAGAATCAGACCGATGAGGGCGGTCAGCTGTCTGTGCGATGCGCCGCCTCGCCGCCTGCGTCGGGGGCGTGGTCGGGCTGGTGAGGGGAGCGGTGCTCGCCCAGGGGGCGGCGCGCGTGCTGTATGGTCGAGATGGCGTGCTTGAAGATGAGCTGCTCCTGCGACGCCGAATCGAGCAGCACTGAATATTTGTCGAAGCTGCGAATACGCCCCGAGAGCTTGGCGCCGTTCATCAGGTAGATCGTGACGGTCTCCTTCTCACGGCGCACGGTGTTCAGGAACGCGTCCTGAATGTTCTGGGGAGTCGATTTTGTGTCCACAGAGCCCCCGCTTGAAAGTTGAGTGATATCTGGGTCAGGACAGATTACACCCTACATCTTCAAAGTTCAAAGTTTAACTTTCAAAGTTCACAGAAATAAAAAGTTTCCGCGCCTTGGAGCCATTCAGAGCCCGAACCGGCGGGCGGCCTCCTCCTGCACGGCCGGATCTTCGCCGAAGCCTTCGACCCATTCGACGCCCGGCTCGCGCCGGAACCACGTGAGCTGCCGCTTGGCGTAGTGACGCACGTCGAGCTTCGTCTGCTCGACGGCGCTCTCAAGCGTGCGCTCGCCCCGCAGGTACTCGACGACGCGGCGGTAGCCGTGCGCGCCGAGCGCGCTCCCTTCGGCGGGGACGCCGCGCGCGAGGAGCCCGCGCACCTCTTCGACGAGGCCGGCGCGGAAGTGCGTCTCGGCACGCAGGTCGATGCGCCGGTAGAGTTCCGCGCGCGGAGGGTGGAGGACAAAGACGCGCAGGCGCGCGGCCTGCGGCGGCGGCGCTGTGCGCTGGGCCATGCGCGCGGAAAGCTTCTCGCCGGGTTGCAATCGGAGTTCGAGCGCGCGTTGGACGCGCGACCAGTCGCGCGGCGCGAGACGCGCGGCGCGTTCGGGGTCGAGTCTGCTCAGGATTTTGTGAAGGTGTTCGGCGCCGTGGCGGTCGCGCAGGTCTACGAGTCGGCGGCGCAGCTCCGCGTCCGTGGGCGGCGCCTCGAAGAAGGGCTCGCGCAGGGCGCGCAGGTAGAAGCCCGTGCCGCCGACGAGGAACGCCGTGCGGCCGCGTGCCTCTATCTCGTCAATCTTCGCGAGCGCGTCGCGCGCCCAGTCGGCGGCGGTGTAGTTGCGCTCGGGCGGGATGAAGTCGATGAGGTGGTGCGGGACGCCGCGCCGCTCGCGTAGAGGGACTTTCGCCGTGGCGATCTCGATCTCTCGATAGACCTGCACGGAGTCGCAATTGATGATCTCTCCGCCGAGACGGAGTGCGAGCGCGATGCCGAGGTCGCTCTTGCCCGAGGCGGTCGGGCCGGCGACGGCGACGATGGGTCTCTCGGTCTTAATCTCTGCGCTCAAAGGGAAGGGGAGAAGAGGCGGAAGGCGATGACGAGCCAGATGACGAACAGCAGCGCCAGCGCGCCGAAGAGTTGTGCGCGGGAGAATCGCATCTTAAGAAAATTCAGTTAACCACAGAGACACAGAGGCACAGCTAAAGCACTTTGAAATTTCAAATTCTTAAAGCTGTGTCTCTGTGGTTAACTGCTTATTAACTTCAAACGCTAATACAACTTCGTCAAGGCGACGCCCGTGTAGAAGTGCTTCAGAATCTTGTCGTACGACATCCCCGAGCGCGCGAGCCCGTAGGCGCCGACCTGGCACATCCCGACGCCGTGCCCCCAGCCGCGCCCGGTGAAGGTGAACTTCGAGACACGACCACTCTCGTCGTACGCCCGGTCGATAATAAACAATTGCTCGCGCAGGCCCAGCGCCGAGCGCACGCGCCCGCCGCGGACGTGCGCCGTCCCCGAAGTCCCCAAGACTTCGAGGTCGAGCACGCGCCCCGAGACGCCGCGCCTGCGCACGCGCAAATCGAGAAGCGTCCCGACCTCGGGAATCGAGCGCGACAGTCGGGACAAGACTCCCGAAGGCGTCAGCGTCTCCGTCCAGTGCGCGTACTTCGAGACGTGGTCGGAGGCGGCGCCGCTCTCCGCGGGGCGGACTTCGAGGTAGTCAACCACGCCGCCCGCGCCCGCGTGATAGACGACCGACTCTCCGCCGACAATCTTTATCTCGCGCACGGCGAAGAGCGCCTCGCCGAAGGCGCGGAAGAGGTAGGCGTCCGGCGCCGTCGTCACGCTCAGGTCTTTACCCGTCGCCGGGCGGAACGCGAGCGCGCCGTTCGTGCCGACGCGAGCCGACGCCTTCTGTAGACGCACGAGGCCGCGCGCCTCCGACACGTGCACGAGAGAGCGGAGCGCGCGGGCGCGGGTCAAAGGTTGTTTAGGATGAAGCAACCCGTCGGGCAGGAGCGCGAGGTGGCCTTCGCGCAGCATCGCGGCCACGTCGGCGCGGTTCTGCTGCGGGACTTCGTCGGCGTCGCGGAAGGAGAGCAGGTATTCAACATCCGCGCTGTTCAAGAGCGTCGCGCCGCGGCTCTCGCCGTCGAGCGCGAGCGCGAGCGCGGTGGCGAAGCCGCCCGGCCGCGTCGCGTCAGCCCCGACGTTCGGCGCCGACTGGTG
>CAXTSK010000277.1:0-7286 GCA_964246655.1 uncultured Pyrinomonadaceae bacterium | reverse complement strand
CCCCCCCACAAAGGCGCGCGCGGCACCACCTCTTCGCGGCCCGCCAATTGTTCGCAGAACTACACTTCGCCGCCCCTGCAACTTTTGCGACGGCCTTGTTTGACCTCTCCACAGTTTCCGCTTAATATCGCCGGGCCGACTCTGAGAAATACCTCGCCGAGACTCAAAGGAAGACCTCCCTTCGGCGTCCGCCTGGTAAATCTCTCGAAGGCAATCATTCGCACAGTTCGCGCATGAATCGACGGCCGGCGTTCGAGCCCCCTTCCGGCCTTTCCTCCCGACGGCACCTCCGGCCGCGGGTTCTCATTCATACTTGATTCGCTGACGGCTTCCTACGAGCACCCGGCCCCAACGACTTGAACAAACGAAACCTCACGTCTGTCAAAGTCCAGGCTGCACACACGCAGACGAATCGGCGGACGTAACCGTCCCGGAGGCAAAATGAGAAAAGCTTTTGCGTTACCGACCATCCTCGTCTTCTGCATTCTCCTACTACCGGCCATAGTAGTTGGCCAGGGCAACTCCGAGGTGAAACACCCGGACCACTTCGACAAGTCTCCCAAGCCGCTGCGCGAGATGTTCGATCCTCCCGGCAAGCCGGAGCGCGCGCGCGGCGGAAAGGACTTCGAGCCGGGGCGGCCCTTCGCCGTCGGCAACTCTAACCCGGGCGGCGTTGACCCGCTCGCCGGGCAGAACGCCACCATTGAGGCTTACGCCCAGCCGAAGGCCGCGACCAACGGCGTCCCCGTTGACCCGAGCTTCTCCGTCGCGCCGCCCGACACGACGGGCGACCTCGGCCCCAACCACTACGTCCAGTGGGTCAACCTGCGCTACGCCGTCTACACACTTTCGCGCGACGCGTCGAACAACATCGTCGGCTTCAACCTCGTCCCGGGCTTTCCGAAGAACGGCAACGTCATCTGGCAGGGCTTCGGCGGGCGCTGCCAGTCCGACAACGACGGCGACCCCATCGTCCAGTACGACCAGTTCGCAGACCGCTGGATACTCACGCAGTTCGCCGTCTCCGCGACGCCCTACACGCAGTGCGTCGCGGTCTCGACCGGCCCCGACCCGACCGGCACCTACTACCGTTACTCCTACTCCTTCAACAAGGACTTCAACGACTTCCCGAAGATGGGCGTGTGGCGTGACGGCTACTACATCACCTACAACATGTTCCGCAACGGGCGCACCTTCTCGGGTGCCAACGTCTGCGCGCTTGAGCGCGACAGGATGCTGCTGGGCCTGCCCGCCCGCCAGATTTGCAAGCTGACGACGGCCGCCGCGAGCATTGAGCCGGCGGACATCGAGGGCTCGACGTTGCCGCCCGCGGGGAGCGCAAACCCCTTGCTCAGCATCGGCACCTCTACGCTTCAGGCGTGGCGCTATTCGGTGAACTGGACGGCCGGCACCTCGACTTTGACGGGGCCGACTACGGTCGCGGGCGTCACCGCCTTCAGCCGCGCGTGCGGCGGCGGCGTTTGCATCCCGCAGCCCGGCACGACGCAGCAACTCGACTCGCTCGGCGACCGCCTGAACTACCGCCTGAGCTACCGCAACTTCACGGGCACGGGCGCGCACGAGTCGCTGGTCATCAACCACCCGGTTGCGACGGGCGGCACGAGCGGCATCCGCTGGTACGAGCTGCGCAACGCCGCGGGGCAGACGTTGGGGAGTGCCGCGCCCGTCGTCTTCCAGCAGGGCACCTTCTCGCCCGACTCGACCTACCGCTGGATGGGCTCGGCCGCGATGGACAAGGTCGGCGGCATCGCCGTCGGCTACAACGTGTCGAGCACGACCGTCAAGCCGTCCATCCGCTACGCCTACCGCGCGGCGGGAGACCCGCTGGGCGCGCTCGGCAACGAGACGAACATCCTGGTCGGCAACGGCTCGCAGACGACGGGCCTCTCGCGCTGGGGCGACTACAGCACGGTCAGCGTTGACCCCGTGGACGGTTGCACGATGGTCTTCACGACCGAGTACCTGCCGGCCAACGGGACGTTCAACTGGACGACCTACATCTACTCGTTCAAGCTGAGCACCTGTCAGTAAGCGGGGCGTTCCGCGGTAACGATAAAGGGGCGGACGTGTTCGGGCGTCGGCCCCTTTATCTTTGACGCGCGCGTCATGGTTTATACTCGGCGCGGGTGGATAAGGGAGGTCACGTGAGACACAGACTGAAACTCGTACTCGCACTCGCCGCGCTCCAACTCTTCGCGGCGCTCCCGGCGACGCACGGCTTAACGGCGGCGGCAGGGCGGAGGGCTTCGATGACTCAACGCGGGAAGAAGGCCGTTCGCAGGCGCGCGCCCGACGCGCTCATGCCGGGCGTGTGGGGCGGCGAGCACATACGCTTCGAGGTAACGGAGGGCGGCGCGAGCGTCGAATACGACTGCGCGCACGGGACGGTGGAAGGCAAGATCGTCGTGGACGCACAGGGGCGCTTCAACGTCTACGGCCTGCATTACGCGGAGCACGGCGGCCCCGTGCGCCGCGGCGACGACGCGTCCGGCTACCGCGTCCGCCTGAGCGGGCGCGTCGGCGGGAGCCTGATGAAACTCACCGTCACGCGCGCCGACACGCGCAAAGCCATCGGCACCTTCAACCTCGCGCGCGACCGCGACCCCATACTCGTCAAGTGCCGCTGATGTCATACCTGGTTGACGGAAACAACGTGATGGCGCAGCACGTGGGGTGGCACAGGGATAAGCCGGGTGCGCGGCGGAGGCTTCTGGGGGAGTTGGCGCGGTTCGCGCGGGGGGCAGGCGTGACGGTGGAGGCCGTGTTCGACGGCGCGCCGGACGAGTTCTTCCCCGACGGGTCTTACTTCATGGGCGTGCGCGTCTTCTACGCCGAGCGCGGTCGGGACGCCGACGCGCGCATCAAGCAACTGGTCGAGGCGTCGCGCGAACGTCGCACGTTGAAGGTTGTCACGTCAGACCGCGCGCTGGCCGACTACGTCCGACGCTGCGGCGCGGCGGTCGTGCACTCGGGCGACTTCCGCCGCCGCCTCGAAGCGCTCTCCGACGCGGACGAGCCACGGCGCGACGAGCGCGGCGGCGTGAAAGAGTCCGAGCTGGGCGAGTGGATGTACTACTTCGGCGCCGACCCGGAAGACGACGAGTGAAAGCAGTAGACAGTAGACAGTAATCAGTAGCCAGTAGAAAGAGCATGCTTCCTACTGGCTACTGACTACGGTCTACGCGTGTTTACTTCCTACTGCTTATCCACCAGCTCCACGTCGAAGATGAGTTTCTGGCCGGCGAGGGGGTGGTTGCCGTCGATGGTGACGTGCGTGTCGGTGACTTCGGTGACGACGACCTCGATCTGGTTGCCGTCCTGGAGCGGGAGGCCGAAGTGCATGCCGACCTGCGGCTCGACGGGGAACTGCGCCGCCTCGCGCGAGACCTGCGTGACGAGAGCGTCGCGGCGCGGGCCATAGGCGTCATCCGACTCTATCTCGACCGTCTTCGAGTCGCCGACGTTGAGCCCGCGCACGGCCTCGTCGAAGCCGGGGATGACCTCACCCGCGCCGACGGTGAACTCCAAAGGCTCGCCCTCGCGCGAAGAGTCGAAGACCTGCCCGTCTTCGAGCCGCCCCGTGTAGTGCACGCGCACCCGGTCGCCGTTTTTCGCCGGCTCTGTCATAATCGCCCTCCGTCCGCGTTGTAAAGTTTGACCGGAAGCATCGCACAAACGTCTCTCAAAGGCCAGCCGCCCAAACCCCGCCGGCGCTCACCGACGAAAGGGCCTCCAGATGAAAAGAGACCTCTCGCTCCTACTCGCCCTCCAGTGGCGAAGGGCAGCCGCGCCAACGCAACCCAATGGCTCGACTTCGAGATCGTCAAATGACCCGTGAACGTAAACCGTGACGAGAGCGTGAACCGTAAACCGTGAGCCGTGACAGGAAAGAATCTTCTTGTCACGGCTCACGGTTTACGGTTTACTGTCTATAGACCCTCACTTGTCACTTGTCACTTGTCACGGTTCACATCTTATGGCACTCGTCTTCGCCTTCGCGCTCTTCGTCAGCGCGTTCCTGCTCTTCTGGGTTCAGCCGCTCGCGGGCAAGATGCTTCTGCCTCTGCTCGGCGGGACGCCGGCCGTCTGGAACACCTGCATGCTCTTCTTCCAGGCGTTGCTGCTGGCGGGCTACGCCTACGCGCTCGCGCTGACGCGCTGGCTGTCGGCGCTGGCGCAAGGGGCTGTGCACCTCGCGCTGCTGGCGCTGGCCGCGTTCGCCCTGCCGGTCGCGCTGAACGCGGCGGCCGCGGGCGGCGTGCCGCAGGGCGCGAGCCCCGAGTGGTGGCTTTTGAAGACGCTGCTCGTGACGGTCGGGCCGCCCTTCTTCGTGCTCTCGGCCAGCGCGCCGCTGCTGCAATCATGGTTCGCGCGCACGCGCGCCGAGTCGGCCTCCGACCCTTACTACCTCTACGCGGCGAGCAACGCCGGGAGCCTCTTCGCGCTCCTCGGCTTCCCCGTGCTGCTTGAGCCCGCGCTCACGCTCGGGCAGCAGAGCCGCGCGTGGGTCTTTGCCTACGGCGCGCTCTTCCTGCTCTTCGCGGCCTGCGCCGTCCTGACCATCCGGCACGCGCGCGGGCCGGTCGGGAAATATGAAGCGCTTGGGGCGGCCGACGTTCCTTCGGAGCCGCTGAGCGTCAGGCGGCGGCTGCGCTGGGTGCTGCTGGCGTTCGTGCCTTCGAGCCTCGTGCTCGGGGTGACGACGCACGTCACGACCGACCTCGTGGCCGTGCCGCTGCTGTGGGTCATTCCGCTCGCGCTCTACCTTTTGAGCTTCGTCGTCGTCTTCGCGCGCGGCCGCATGATCCCGCGCGGGTTCGCGGCGCGCGTGGTGCCGGCGACGGCCGTACTCGTCGCGATGATCTACCTGTCGGGCGCGGCGCGGCCGGCGTGGTTCTTGATTCTCTTTCACCTCGCCTTCCTCTTCGCGGTGGCGCTCGTCTGCCACGGCCAACTCGCCGACGACCGCCCCGCGGCCGCGCGCCTCGCGGAGTTCTACCTGTGCATGGCCCTGGGCGGCGTGCTCGGCGGGCTCTTCAACGCCGTGGTCGCGCCGCTCGTCTTCACCTCCGTCGCCGAGTACCCGCTCGTCATCCTGCTCGCGAGCTACCTGCGTCCCGCCTACCGCAAGTCCGGCGGCACGCTGCTCGGCCTCCGCCTCGGCGCGCAGAGGAAGGACGAGAGTGCCGCTGTCAGCACCTTGAACCTCGCGCCGAGTGTTGAAGACTCGGGCGAGGGCGTTGAGGGAAGCCGTTGGGACGTGCTCGACCTGCTCCTGCCCCTGGCGGTGGGGCTGCTCGCCACCGCGCTGATCGTCGTGACGCGGCGGTTCGAGATGACGTACCAGGAGCGCGCGGCCGTCACGCTCGGCGCCCCGCTCTTCCTGCTCTACTTCTCCTTCGCGCCGCGCCCCCTGAGGTTCGCGCTCGGCCTCTGCGCGGTCATGCTGGCCACGATGCTCTTCGCGGAGACGGGCAACCGGACGCTGCACGCGTCGCGCAACTTCTACGGCACGCACCGCGTCGAGACCGACTCGAACGAGTCAGTCCACTGGCTCAACCACGGCAGCACGCTCCACGGCAAGCAGTACATGGAGGCCGCGCGCCGCTGCGAGCCCGTCTCCTACTACCACCGCGAAGGGCCGCTCGGCTCGGTCTTCCAGCACGTCCACGAGAAGCGCGACGCGGCCGGAGCGAGCGCGTCGCTCTCGGTCGCCGTCGTCGGGTTGGGTGCGGGGACAACCTCGGCTTACGCGCGCGCGGGTGAGGCGTGGACGTTCTACGAGATCGACCCGGTGGTCGTTGACATCGCGCGCGACCCGAAGTACTTCACATACCTCTCGGCGTGTGCGGGCGCGCAACCCGGTATCGTCCTCGGCGACGCGCGCCTGCGTCTGCGCGAGGCAAAGGACGCGTCTTACGACCTCATCGTGCTCGACGCCTTCAGCTCGGACGCCGTGCCCGCGCACCTCATGACGCGTGAGGCGCTCGCGCTCTACCTCTCGAAGCTCGCGCCCGGCGGCGTCATCGCCTTCCACGTCTCGAACCGCAGCCTCAAGCTCGAACGCGTCGCGGGCGGCATCGCGCGGGATGCGGGGCTCGCCTCGCGCATCTTCGACGACGGCCGGCAGGGCTCCGACCTCGGCCTCGACGCCTCGACCTGGGTCGCCGTCGCGCGCACGACGGAAGACCTCGGGCCGCTCGCCTCCGACCCGAACTGGCCCGAGTTCGACCCCGCCGTCTACCAGCTCGAAGTCTGGCGCGACGACTTCTCCGACATCCTCAGCGTCTTCAGGTGGAGGTGAGTTAGTAAATGGTGAATGGTGAATGGAGAGTTTGACTTCACCATTTACTATTCACCATTTACCATTCACCAATATGCGATCCGTCATCGTCGGCACGGCCGGCCACATCGACCACGGGAAGACGACGCTCGTGCGCGCGCTCACGGGCGTGGACGCAGACCGTCTGCCGGAGGAGAAGCGGCGCGGCATCACCATCGACCTCGGCTTCGCCGAGCTGGATTTGGGCGACGTGCGCGTCGGCTTCGTGGACGTGCCCGGGCACGAGCGCTTCGTCAAGAACATGCTCGCGGGCGCGCACGGCATCGACCTCGTCGCGCTCGTCATCGCCGCCGACGAGGGCGTGATGCCGCAGACGCGCGAGCACTTCGACATCTGCCGCCTGCTCGGCGTCGGGGCCGGCCTCGTCGTCTTGACTAAAGCGGACGCCGTTGACGAGGAGCTGCTCGAACTCGTCAGGCTCGAAGCGTCGGAGCTGGTCGCGGGCTCTTTCCTCGAAGGCGCGCCGGTCGTGGCCGCGAGCGCGCGCACGGGGCAAGGGTTGGAGGAGTTGAAGGAGGCGCTGCGCGCGTCGGCGCTCGCTGCGCCAGAGCGTTCGGGGGACGCGGTGGCGCGGCTGCCGGTTGACCGTTCGTTCACGATGCGTGGCTTCGGCGCGGTGGCGACGGGGACGCTCGTCGCCGGAGAGATTAGAGAAGGTGAGGAGCTTGAGCTGCTGCCCGCCGGAGCGCGCGTGCGCGTGCGCGGGCTTCAGGTTCACGGCGCGGCGGTGCGCGAGGCGCGCGCGGGGCAGAGGACTGCGGTGAACCTCGGCGGCGTCGAGACCGCGGGAGTCGAGCGCGGCATGGTGCTCGCGCCGGTCGGGCGCTTGCGGCCGACGCAGATTATCGACGCGCGGCTCACGGTGCTCGCGGGCCCGCCGCGACCTTTGCGCACGCGGCAGCGCGTCCGCGTCCACCACGGC
>CAXTSK010000276.1:2573-7289 GCA_964246655.1 uncultured Pyrinomonadaceae bacterium | reverse complement strand
GGACGCAGAGCGTGAGCGCGCACGCCGACGCCCCACGCGCCCGTCGCATGCTCGCTCTGCCTGCTCCGTCTCGCCACATTAAAAACTCCCTCAAGAGGACGTGCCTAAACAGAACCGGGTTTCATGCTCCAACTCACCTCGATCCACATGTCCGAAAGCGCCCTGTCCTCGAAGTAGAGATGTAACTGCGCATCGGGGCGTTGGGGCAAGTCTATATTTTTAAGCTCCCAGATCAAAAGGTCGCCTATGGTCAAACGGTCGGACAGGGCGTCCGTCCTGGCGACCGTGCCGTTCTCGTCCGGCGTGTCGTCCGCCCTGTCGGCGACTTCGAAAGCGTCGGGACTTCGGCGGCCGTATTCTGTGCGAGAATGATTGCCGGAGGAAAACACTAATCGTGACCGACCAGATCCGCTTCGACGACGGGGCCGCCTACGAACGATACATGGGGGAGTGGAGCCGGCTCGCGGGTGAAGCTTTCCTCGACTGGCTCGCCCCGAAAGCAGGGCTGCGGTGGCTCGACGTAGGCTGCGGCAACGGCGCCTTTACCGAGATGCTCGTCGAGCGGTGTGCGCCGGCCTCGGTACGTGGCATAGATCCGTCCGAGGCGCAGCTCGCCTATGCCCGCACACGACCCGCCGCGCGCGTCGCAGAGTTTCGTCAGGGCGACGCGATGGCGCTGCCCTTCCCCGACGACACGTTCGACGCGGCCGTCATGCCGCTGGTGATCTTCTTCGTGCCCGACCCGGCCGTGGGCGTCGCCGAAATGGCGCGAGTGGTCTGCCCGGGCGGCGGCGTCACGGCGTACGCGTGGGACATGCTCGGCGGCGGTTTTCCTTACGAGGCATTGCACGACGAGATGCGGGGGCTGCGCGTCGCAGTCCCGACGCCGCCGAGCCGCGACGCGTCTCGGATAGACGCGATGCGGGACTTGTGGGCCGGCGCGGGTTTAGATTCGGTCGAGACGCGGGAGTTCACCGTGCAACGGACGTTCGCCGATTTCGACGACTACTGGGCGACCGTCCGCGGGGGGCCGAGCGTCGGCCCACAACTCGCGGCGATGGCGTCCGAAAGTCTCGCGCTTCTCCAAGCGCGTGTGCGCGCGCGCCTGCCGGCAGATGCCAACGGTCGTCTCACCTATAGCGCACGGGCCAACGCAGTAAAGGGTCGCGTCCCAAACAATTTGAAGGGTAAGACTCTCGCGTGACTTTGGGAACGTCGATTTACTCTTGAAGCCTTTGCAGTGGCGCAAAGTCGATTCCGACTCGGCCTGTTAAGAGTCAGGTTTCCGAGCCCCCTTCAGAACTCGATCATGACCTCGATCGCCTCGCGCTCGTCCATCGCCCTGTAGCCGTCCGGCACGCCGTCAAGCTTCGTGACCCGGTCGAAGACACGGCCCGGCTCGATCCGGCCTTCGAGCACATCGGGCAAAAGCTCCTCGATGTAGGCGCGCACGGGGGCGGGGCCACCGCCGATGGTGACGTTGTTGAAGAAGGTCGGCTGCGCCGTGAGCGTTGACTGTTCGTAGCCGACGCATTCGAGGACGGAATGTGCACCGAGTCCGCCTGTAAGCTCTCGCACCCGCTCGATTGCTTCTTCGCCTCGCCCGCTGACAACGTCGGTCGCACCGAACTCTTTAGCGAGTGAGATGCGGTCGGCGTGCCGTCCGAGGATGATGATCTGTTCAGCGCCGAGCCGCCGAGCCGCGATGACGCCGCACAAGCCGACCGCGCCGTCGCCGACGACGGCCACCGACTTGCCGGGGCCGACCCCGGCGGCGAGGGCCGCGTGGTGTCCCGTCCCCATCACGTCCGAGAGCGTGAGCAGCGACGGCATCAGCGCGTCGTCTTTACCCACGAGCAAGGCGACGAGAGTGCCGTCGGCCTGCGGGACGCGCACCGCCTCGCCCTGGCCGCCGTCGAGTTCGCCGCCCCACCAGCCGCCGTGAAGACAAGAGGTCTGCAACCCGCGGATTTATATGAAGCGTGCGCGTAATTCAGAATGCGAGAATCGCTTGTTTTCAGGACATTTCACGACGCTTGTCAGAATTTCCAAATCGCCCTTTCACCCTATACAGGCAAAACGGCGAAATTGCTGAGAAAAAGCGACTTAGAATTACGCGCACGCTTCATTTATATACAGCCGCAACATGCCTTCCCCTGGCGGGGGCGAGCCGTGATACTGGCGGAGCTTCTGGGGCACGCGAGCGTCGAGACGACCCAAACCGCGGCGGGCGCGGCGTGAAAAGCCCCCTTGATAAGGATTGAAAGAGCCCATGGTGGCGCCTTACAATCATGCCCGAGGGCTTCAGGTTGTACTTACACGCGAACGAGTCATAAATATGGCCCATGACCCTCTCGAAAGTCTTGACGGCTTTTTGACGGGATTAGGAGGGAATGAGGGATTCCAGGTAAATAGGGGAACTCAGTCTGCGGTCACTTCTGAAGGAGAATAGCGACCGTTGGCGCCAGCCGTGAAGGTCAGACTGAACGCGCCCGAGGTTGATTATGGCAGTAGATTACCGTCCAACATATCTGGATTTATACGAGTCGGGCGAACTTGAACAAAGGGTGCAAGCCCTCGAAAAATTATTGCTGAGCTGCACGGTCTGCCCTCTGGACTGCGGCAACAACCGGATGGAGAATCAGCTCGCCCGCTGCTTCTCGGGCCGGCTGCCCGTCGTCAGTTCTTACACGCCGCACTTCGGCGAGGAGCCGGCGCTGACGGGGACGCAGGGCGCGGGCAACATCTTCTTCGGCAACTGCAACCTGCGCTGCGTCTACTGCCAGAACTATCAAATCTCGCAGGCTTACAAGGAGCAGATTAAGAACGAGGTCACGCACGAGCGCCTGGCCGAGATGATGCTTGAGTTGCAGGCGCGCGGCTGCCACAACGTCAACTTCGTCAGCCCGACGCACTTCGCGCCGCAGTTGGCGCGCGCCGTGCTCGTCGCCGCCGGGCGGGGCTTGCATCTGCCCATCGTCTACAACACGAACGCCTACGACTCGGTCGAGGTGCTGCGGCTGCTCGAAGGGATCGTCGGCGTCTACCTGCCCGACCTGAAGTACGCGGACTCGTCCGAGGGCTACACCTTCTCCAAAGTCCCGCACTACGCGGAGCGCGCGCGGGCAGCGCTGAAAGAGATGTACCGGCAGACGGGCGACGAGCTGGTCTTCCGTGCGAACGGGACGCTCGCGCGGGGCTTGGTCGTGCGCCTGCTGGTGCTGCCGAACGACGTGGCGGGCGTGCGCGAGTCGCTCGAATGGATTCGCGATTGCTTGAGCCCGCGCGTCGCAATCTCCCTGATGGCGCAGTACTACGCGACGAACAAGGCCGCGACCGACGAGCGCTACGTGCTGCTCGGGCGCCGCATCACGGAGGGCGAGTGGTGGCGCGCCGTCTCGCTGCTCGAACGGCTCGGCCTGGAGGAGGGCTGGATGCAGGAGTACGACGGCGCCTCGCACTACTACCGCCCCGACTTCACAGACCCCGAGACGCCCTTCAAAGACATACGCGACTTTCAGCCATGAACGAGGACGTGAACGATGAGCGACGCTGAGACGAAGGTGAAGGCGGAGGTCGCATCAGTCGGAGCGACCGCGCCCGACTTCACTTTGAAGGACGGCGAGGGCCCAGACTGGCGGCTGAGCGACCGGCGCGGGCAGACCGTCGTGCTGCTCTTCTACCCCGGCGACGAGACGCCCGTCTGCACGAAGCAGCTGTGCTCGGTGCGCGACAACTGGGAAGAGTATCAGCGGACGGGCGCGGAGGTCGTCGGCATCTCGACCGACTCGGTCGAGTCGCACCGCAAGTTCGCCGAGCACCACTCGCTCCCGCTGCGCCTGCTCTCCGACCCGGACAGACGGGTCGCGGAGATGTACGGCGCGAAGTCTTGGCTGCCCGGCCGCGCGGCGCGCTCCGTCGTCGTCATCGACGCCGGAGGCATCGTGCGCCACAACAAGGCGCAAGCGCTCTCGCTCTTCCGCCCGAAGGACGACGAGGTGCTCGCCGCCATCCGCGATGCTCAACGATGAAGTATGAACGATGAACGATGAACTGAATAAGACGTGTCTTCAGTTCATCGTTCATCGTTCATACTTCATCGTTCCCCCGTGTTATCCTTCCGTTACAACTTCTCAAAGCGAATTTCTGTAAGGAGAACTGTCAATGGCGGAACAGATCAAGTGCGCGCGGTGTGGGGAGAAGCGCGAGGGGCTCGGGTACGCGCCCTTCCCGAACGAGTTGGGGCAGCGCATCGGGTCGGAGATTTGCGGGGTCTGCTGGAAGGAGTGGCTCCAGCGCCAGAACATGATCATCAACCACTACGGCCTCGACCTCATGAACGAGGACGCGCAAGTCTTCCTCTTCGACAACATGAAAGCCTTCTTCTTCGGCGGCGGCGAACTCCCCAACGCGCAGATCGACACCTCGAAGGAGGGGACGGTCAAGTGGTGAAAAACAGAAGGCAGTAGGCAGTAGGCAGTAGGCAGTTCAAAGAGCCGCCGTCGGTAATTGTAATTTGACCTTTCGGCGTCCTTAACTCAGAGCGACGGCCGCTTTACTCTTTCAACTCACACAGCGCGGAGCGACTGCCTACTGCCATCTGCCTACTGCCTTCTGTTTTTCCCTTGTCCTGCCCCCTCCCGCGGCGTTAGAATCGCGCCGGTTTTCAAGCCCCTACAACACGCCCGAGCCTGTACCGGGGGCCGCCGCCCCCGC
>CAXTSK010000276.1:0-2563 GCA_964246655.1 uncultured Pyrinomonadaceae bacterium | reverse complement strand
GGCACGCCCCGGCTGGCGCATGCTCGGGCACAGCTTAACTTTAAAGGAAAGACTTCCCGGGAGAAAGTATGAGGATTAAAACGTTCCTGACGATTATGGGCGGCGCGGCCCTCTGCCTGTCGGCCGCCGCTTGCAGCCCCGACACCAACACGAACACGGCTAACGCCAACCGCGCGGCCAACGCGAACGCGGTCGCCACGGCGACGCCCGCCGCCACGGCCACTCCCGCCTGGAGCGCCTACAAGCAGAACTATAATTCGAAAGAGGATTACGGTAAGGACGCGGCCAACTACCGCGCCGAGGCCAAGAACAAGGGCGAGTCGGTCGGCGAGAGCCTTGAGGACGGCTGGATTCACCTCAAGGTGCGCGCCGCGCTCGCCGCCGCCGACGACCTGAGGGACTCGACCATCAACGTGGACGTGGACAACAACGTCGTCACGCTCCGCGGCACAGTCGCCAACGCCGCCCAGAAGACCAAGGCGGCCACCGTGGCTAAGGTCGATGGCGTCAAGAGCGTCACCAACAAGCTCGAAGTCAAGGCCGACAGCTCCTCCAACACCAACAGCAAGAGCGCGAATACCAACGCCAACGCGAAGAAGTAGGCAGTAGGCAGTAGGCAGTAGGCAGTAAGCTCCGCTTGCAAAAGTTGAAGATGACATCCGCACGGTTCGAGCAACGAAGGTGCTTCAACTGCCTACTGCCATCTGCCTACTGCCTACTGCTCTCTGAAACTTTCACCCCGCCGTCCCCGTAGCTACGCGCGCGCAGAGTCACAGTCAGGCGGCAACCCGCGCACGGCACTGGCGGTCGTCAGAGCCGTCGTGCGCCGCGCTCTCCGTGCGGCGGCGCGCACTTCCGAGTCTTAAACCGTAAAAATTTGGCGCGTCCTTGAAGACGACCCGCGGGGGTCGAGGCGCGAGTCTTTCAGTCTCCGGGCAGGAAACCACCTTATGCGACACTCCCATGTCAGAACTCTCGCGGCCCTTCTGGCCGCGCTCCTCTCGGCCGCCGCGTGGGCCTGGCCGCCCGTGGGCGCGCAGCGCAGTGCGGGCGGGGGCGTGGACGTTTACGCCATCACGGACGCGCGCGTCGTCACCGTCTCCGGCTCAACCATCGAGCGCGGCACGGTCGTCATCCGCAACGGCCTCATCGCGGCCGTCGGCGCAGGCGTCACGGCGCCGCCCGACGCGCGCACCATCGACGGCACGGGCTTGACGGTCTATCCCGGTCTCATCGACGCCAGCACTACGCTCGCCATCCCGCGCCCCACGCCGACGCCCGGCCCGCCTGGCGGCGGAGGCGGCGGGTTTGCGGGGCTCTTCGGACAGACGGCGCCCTCGGCCGTCTCGCCGAACTCGTCGCAACCGCCGGGGCTGCAACCAGAGATACTCGCCTCCGACATCATCCGGCCGGGCGGCGCGGAGATCGAGGCCGCGCGCGCCGCGGGCATCACCGCCGCGCAGACCGCGCCGCGCGGCAACGTCTTCCTCGGCCAGTCGGCCGTCATCAACCTCGCGGGCGACACGCCGCAGCAGATGATCGTCCGCACGCCCGTCGCCCTCTACGTCGGACTCAACCCCATCGGTCAGGGCAACTACCCCGGCTCGCTCATGGGCGTCTTCTCTTCCGTCCGGCAGATGCTCCTCGACGCGCGCCGCTTCCGCGAGGCCAACGAAATCTACGAGCGCAACCCGCGCGGTTTGAGGAGGCCCGAGCAGGACAAGTCGCTCGCCGCCCTGCTGCCCGTGCTCGCGCGGCAGATGCCGGTCGTGATGCAGGCCGACCGCGTGCGCGAGATTGAGAGGGCTTTAGACTTGGCGCAGGAGTTCAACCTCAACCTCGTCATCAACGGCGGGCTCGAAGCCGACCGCGTCGCCGCGCGTCTGAAGGCGGCGAACGTTTCCGTCCTGCTCTCTCTCAACTTCCCGCGCCGCACGGCCGCCGCCTCTTCGGAGGCGGACCCGGAGCCCCTGCGCGTCCTGCGCGAGCGCGTCGAGGCGCCGAAGACCGCGGGCCGTCTCGCCGCCGCGGGCGTCCGCTTCGCCTTCCAGTCGGGCGGCATGACGACGATGAACGACTACCTCGCCAACGCCTCGAAGGCGGTCGAGGCCGGGCTCCCGCGCGATGAAGCAGTTAGGGCCTTGACGTTAAGGCCCGCCGAGATACTCGGCGTCTCAAACCAGCTCGGCTCAATCGAGGTCGGCAAGATCGCGAACCTGACCGTGACGCGCGGCGACCTCTTCGCGCGTGAGCGGCGCGTCACGCACCTCTTCATCGACGGCCGTCAGGTCGAGCTTCGTCCCGCGGCCGCGGCGATGGGCGGCGCTGCCAACGCCTCGGGGACGTGGACGCTCAACGTCAACCTCAGCGGCTCGGGCAACGAGCGGCAAGAGATGAGCGCGACACTCACGCTCCAGCAGCAGGGCGAGCGCTTGACGGGCTCGCTGCAAGGGCAGCTCGGCTCGGGCACCATCGCGAGCGGGACTCTCTCCGGCTCTGACATCAACTTCACTGTGCCCGTCACGCTGCCCGCGCCCGCGAGCCAGACGACCGACGCCATCTT
>CAXTSK010000275.1:6678-7295 GCA_964246655.1 uncultured Pyrinomonadaceae bacterium | reverse complement strand
GTCGCCGACGCGGGCGTCGCGGGCGCCTCGCGCCATCGCGTCGGCTCCGGCCAGTGAGGCTCGCGCGGCGCGGGCGCTCGCATGACCTCGCGCGTGCGCGTGCGCACCTCGACGTTCGCGGGCGCGTTCATCCAGCCGGGCAGCGTCGAGCGCGGCTCGACGAGTTCCGTCAGCGGCGGCGCGCCCTCGGGGCCGTTGGCACACGCGGCCTTGAGAGTCTCGGCCAGACGCGCGTGCTCCCCACCGATGGCTTCGATCTTCGGGAAGAGCGCGGACGCTTCCGGGTCTGCGAAGTCCGCGCGCGTGAAGAGAAGGTTCTCGTCGTGGTGCTCGGCCCACAGCTCGGGGCGCTCGGCCAAAGAGATGAGCGAGAGGTAGACGACGAGCGCGGAGAAGTTGTCGGTGTCGGCCGAGAAGTGCGCCACGTCGCGCGCGGGGTGCTGGTAGTGCTGGTGCCCGACCTCGCTCGCCTTGAAGCCTCGGAGTGCGGGCACGTACATGCCGTCGAGGTCTACGAGGCGCAGACGACCGCCCTCGACGATGATGTTGCCGTGCTGCAAGTCGCCGTGGGGGGCGCCCCCCCCCGGTGGTGACCAACCCAGCGCCCCGCGCCGCGC
>CAXTSK010000275.1:0-6668 GCA_964246655.1 uncultured Pyrinomonadaceae bacterium | reverse complement strand
GTTGCCGGGCGGCAAGGCGCCGTGCGCGACGCCCGCGGCGCGCAGCGCGGTGACGAGCCTGACCCACTCGTCCGCGAGGTGGAGCAGCGCATCGCGCCGCCCGACGGCCTCGTCCAGGTAAACGTCGAGCGTCGAGCCTTCGACCCACTCCATAACGAGGACGGGGTAGCGGCGGCCCGAGACGAGGATGCCCTTCGGTAGATATTTGAAGCGCGGGAGCGCACCGATGCGGCTGGCGTTGAGGTGCGCGTCGAGCGCGCGGTAGCGCTCCTCGCGGTCGCCGAGGAAGCCTCGGAAGCAGCGCACCGCGAGCGTCTCGCCGCCGTCGTCGCCCGGGTTGAGCTTGAAGACGTAGGCGAACTGCCCTGACGTGACGAGCGGCATCCCCAACCGGTCAACCGCCGGCAGCATCCGCTTCAGCGACGGCTCCTCGAAGCAGACCAGAGGGCACTGCACCGCCTCCGCGTAGTTACGCGCCGAGGGCCAGAAGTTTGTCGTCACGTGCTGCATGCTTTGAAGTATGAACTATGAACGCTGAACGATGAACTGAAGACAAAAGCTTTCAGTTCATCGTTCAGCGTTCATAGTTCAGCGTTACCCTCACGGCCGCCACGTCGTCGTCCTTCATCCTCGCGGCGGCGCGCTCGCGCCGGACGAGTTCGGCGAGCGAGCCATTTTCCGACGCGGCGAGCAGAGAATCAAATTGCTCCGCGCAGGGGTCGCGGCGCGCCGACGTTTCGAAGTACCAGGCCGAGAGCGCGTCCGTCATGAGCAGGAAGGTGTCGCCGGGCTCGGCGGTGCCTTCGCGTTCGACGAGTCGGGCGAGCGCCGTCTCGCGCACGCCGTCGCTCGAAGGCACGAGCCACGGCGTCGAGGTGAACGCCTCGTGGCTGTCGAGCGGGAAGGCGTCGAGCACCTCCCCGCCCCGCCTGTGCACGAGACACGAGTCGCCGAGCGCGACCGCGCGCCAGCTCATCTTCTTTCCCGACGCTTCCAGTCTCAGCCCGACGAAGGCCGCGAACGACCCCGCGCGCCGCTTCTCCTCCGCGTACCACGAAAGCTTCCGCCCCTCCCACGAAGCGTGCAGCCACTCGCCCTGCTCCTTCAGCCACGGCCCGAACTCCGCGGCCGTCAAAGGCGCGCGCACCGCCCCGACCCACTCCGCCGCCAGCCGCGCCGCCCACCGCCGCGCGTCGAAAGCCTCCGTCGCCCCGTCGGCCACGGCGAACCGCAGAGACCCCGCGTCGAACGCCACCGCGTCCTCGCATTCCTCCTCCGCGCTGCCCTCCTTCGGCAGGATGAAGTGTCGAGTTTGAATGCGCCACGTCATAAGTAAGCAGTAAGCGGTGAGCAGTGAGCAGCGGTTGAGTTAACTCGGGCGGTGAGCAGTAACGCCTAAAACCGCTTACTGCTCACCGCTCACTGCTCACTTCACTCTCCCATCCAGATGTGCGGGGGCATGCCGGTGAGCGAGGTGCCGATCTCGTAGAACTGGACGACCGAGGAGGGGTCGGCGTTGAAGACGAAGCCGCGCGAGCCCTCGGCCGCGGGCACGCCGAGCTGCTGCGCGGCGCCGAGGAAGTTCTCGGGCAGGACGCTTGAGATGCGGAAGAGCGTGCGCGCGAAGCCGTCCTTGAGCATCGACTCCTCGGCCGGGTACTCGACCTTGCGCGCGCGGCTCGAAGAGACGTGGCAGTTGAAGAGGAGCACGCGGCCGTCGTCGGTCGCGAGCGCCGTGAGCGCCTCGCCGTCCTGCGTCGGGTCGCCGTCGCTCGACTCGCCGTCGGTCAGGTGAAGCACGGTCGGCGGGAAGCCGCGCGGGTGCGCCGAGAGCCAGCCCTCGACGATGCCGCGCACGCTCCCCAGCGCGCGGCACATGGGCGTCCCGCCCTCGGCGTGCGCGTGCACCCAGACGGGGTAGCGCACGGGCGTCTCGACGTAGCCGCCGACGCCGTCGGGCACGCGGCGGTAGCCCGACTCGATGCGCGCGGGGTTGTCGGCCACAGCCGAGACGGGCGCGACGGTCATCCCGGCGAGCGCGCCGCCCAGGCCGACGCCCACCTGCCGGCCGTAGCCGACGACCGCGACGTGGTAGTAGTCGCGCACCTCCTCGGTCTTGGTGCAGCGGATGACGAGGTCGTGCAGCGCGTGGTTGACCGCGTTGGCGACGAAGTCCGCCTTGCGCCCCGAGCCCTCGCCGCCGAACGGGTCGGCCATCGAGCCCGACTGGTCGAGCAGGAAGACGATGAGCGTCGGGTTGGCGCGCGTGATCTGTGCTTTGTATGACATAAACTCGAAGGCGCGCCGCCCCGGCCCTTCCGGCCGTTCGCGACGCGGGCGGACAATATCCAACGCCGCGCCGCCACCTGTCAATTACCACGCCCGCGCTGTGCTAAACTCGCGACTCCCGCAACGTTCCAAGCTTTAACAGACCCTTTCAGGACTCGACGGACACGACGATGCCGAAGCACCTTCTCTCCTGCGCGTTGCTGCTGTTCACACTGCTCACCATGCCCGCCGGCCCGGCGCCGCACGCGCGGGGTGCGCTCGCGTCGGTGCCCGCGCCCGAGGACGTGCTCGGCTTCCGCCCCGGCGACGACCGCAAGCTCGCGTCGTGGGCGCAGACGGTCGAGTACTTCCGCCGCCTCTCGCAGACGAGCCCGCGCGTTAAGTTCGAGGAGTTGGGCAAGACGACGCTCGGCGCGCCCTTCGTCGTCGCGACCATCAGCGCGCCCGAGAACATCGAGCGCCTCGAAACTTACAAAGACATCCAACGACTGCTCGCAGACCCGCGCAAGATCGGCGCCCGCCGCGAGGTCAAGGCCGAAGGCTACGTCAGCAACGGGAAGACCGTCGTGCTCATCACGTGCGGCGTGCACTCGACCGAGGTCGGCTCATATCTCTCGGGCATGCTCATCGCGCACCGCCTCGCCTCTTCGGACGAGCCGGAGGTGCAGGAGATACTGCGCAACACCATCGTCCTCATCGTCCCTTCTTTGAACCCCGACGGCGTTGACATCGTGAAGAACTGGTACGACAAGACTCTCGGCACGCCTTACGAGGGGACGAGCCCGCCCGAGCTTTATCACCACTACGTCGGCCACGACGACAACCGCGACTGGTACGCCTTCACGCAGGTCGAGACGCGGCTGACCGTCGATAAGGTGCACAACGTCTGGCACCCGCAGATCGTCCACGACATACACCAGCAGGGCGCGTATGGCTCACGCCTCTTCCTGCCGCCCTACATGCAGCCGGTCGAGCCGAACGTGCCCAGGCAGTTGGTCGAAGGCTACACCGAGCTGGGCCGCTTCATGGGCGAGCAGATGCTCAAGGCCGGGTTCAAAGGCATCACCTGGGATTCGACCTACGACGCGTGGACGCCCTCGCGCGCCTACTCGCACTACCACGGCGGCGTCCGCATCCTCTCCGAGACGGCCTCGGTCAACCTCGCCACGCCCATCAATGTGAAGCCCGAGCAACTGCGCGCGGGCGAGGGCTACGACGCGCGCAAGGCGACGCCCAACTTCCCCGTCCTCTGGCCCGGCGGCGAATGGCGCTTGCGCGACATCACGAACTACATGACGACCGCCGCGTTCGAACTGCTCAAGCACGCCGCGCAGAACCGCGAAGCTTGGCTGAAGCGCTTCTACTCAATCGGCAAAGAGGCCGTCCGCCCGCGCAAGCCCGGCGAGTTGTACGGCTTCGAAATCACGCCGTCGAGAAACGGGCTGGTGCTCACCGACATCCTCCGGCGCGGCGGCGTAGAGGTCGAGTACGGCACACCGCCCGGTGCGCCGAAAGACGGCAGGTCGCACCTCGTCGAGTACGTTAAGATGGCGCAGCCTTACGGGGCCTTCGCAAAGGCTTTACTCGAAGCACAACGCTACCCCGACCTGCGCGACGCGGAGGGCCATCCCGTCGCGCCTTACGACGTGACGGCGCACACGCTCCCGCTCCTGATGGGCGTGGAGGTGAAGCCCGTCTACCGGCCGTTCAGATTCCGCAAAGCGGTGGTGGACGCCGAGGGCGAGCTGGATACGTATAAGATGCCCGACCGGCTGGCGGTCTATAAGTCGCACGTTCCGTCCATGGATGAAGGATGGACGCGTTGGGTTCTGAGGCAGAACGGCCGCACGCGCCCCGGCGACAACATGGACGACTACGGCTCGCCTCTACCCTTCTCCTCCCTCGAAGACGCGGAGGTGCGCGCCGGGAACCTGCGCGCGAAGTACGACACGATCCTCATCCCCGACCACTCGCCGCGCGCGATACTCGACGGCTACCGGAAGGGCTCGATGCCGGAGGAGTTGACGGGCGGGCTGGGCAAGGAGGGCGTGAAGGCTCTGCGCGAGTTCGTCGAGCAGGGCGGGACGCTCGTCGCGCTTAACAACGCTTCGGACTTCGCCATCGAGCAGTTCAACCTTCCCGTCCGCGACGTGACGGCCGACCTCAAGCGGACGGAGTTCTATTGCCCCGGCTCGATCCTGCGCACCGTGCTCGACACGACGCACCCGCTGGCGAAGGGGATGCCGCGCGAGTCAATCGCGTGGGTCGAGGACTCGCCGGTCTTCGAGATCAAGAGCGACCCGCTCGCGCTCGTGCGCGTCAAAATCATCGCGCGCTACCCCGACTCGGGGACGCCGCTGCTCTCGGGCTGGCTCCTCGGCGCGGAGCGCATCCGCGGCAAGGCCGCGCTCGTCGAGGTCGGCATCGGCAAAGGGCGCGTCTACCTCTTCGGCTTCCGCC
Organism: uncultured Pyrinomonadaceae bacterium; assembly: GCA_964246655.1. Lineage (GTDB taxonomy): Bacteria > Acidobacteriota > Blastocatellia > Pyrinomonadales > Pyrinomonadaceae > QHXN01. The sequence continues at coordinate 1,919 of CAXTSK010000275.1, read as the reverse complement.
CGCAGTACCGCGCGCAGTCGCTCGCCACCTACCCGCTCCTCTTCAACGCCCTCTCGAATTAACGATGAAGCAGGAACGCTGAGCGATGAACTGAATACAGGATGCTTTCGGTTCATCGTTCAGCGTTCATACTTCATCGTTCGCTAAGAGAGGCCGACGCTGACGAGGGCGGCGAGGAGCGCGACGAGCAGGACGAGGCCGTAGCTTAGGAAGTAGCCGACGACGAGCACCAGAGAGGCGGGGGCGCTCTTGACGGCGCCGATGCCGTAGACCGTGCGCACAGCGAAGAACATGTAGACCATGTCGAGCGCCCACTTGAAGAGAGTGACCAGGGCGTTGAGGCCGCCCGTCTTCATGCCAATGAAGTAGTAGACCGGCCAGAGCAGGATCACCACCGCCGTCGAGAACGAGATGAAGTGCATCGAGAAGACGAGGTGTTCGACGTAGTAGCGCCGCTTGAGGAAGAAGACAACCTGGAGCACGAGCGCGAACCCGCCGACGAAGAGCAGCGTCGAGACCGACACGTTGCGCTGCCACCTGTCGCTGAGGCGGTCGAACAGCTCGCTCACGCTGAGCTTCTTCTTCGCCGCGAACCGCTCGAAGAGCTTAATCGACTCCTCGCGCTTGCTCTGCCTGATGAACTTCTCGATGTCGAACATCGAGACCGGCTTGTAGACAGAGTAGATGAAGAAGCTCAGCGCGAGGATGCCGAGGCAGAGGTTGAGCGGCTTCAGATACCGGCGCCGCCGCCCGGCAATCCACTCGTTGGTGAGGAAGCCCGGGCGCGCGAGCAGCGCCCACAGCGTGTGAACGAGCTTCGAGTGCTCGACGCTCGTCAGCTCCTGCGCGGCCTCCGAGAAGAAGTAGCGCAGCGAGAGGTCGCGCGCCTCGGGCCGCTTCTCGCCGCAGCCGTGGCAGTGGTCGCCGACGAGCGCCGTCTCGCACTCCGGGCACATCCCGGCGGCGACGCCCTCCGGCGGCCCCGCACCCGCCTCCACACTCTGCACGACTTCAGCCAAACGTTTCGGCCCTCAACTCCGCAGGATGGAGACCAGCGCGGCGAACAGCGCGGCGGTGATCGTGATGGAGTAGATAAAGAAGTAGCCCACGAAGACGACGACGGCGCCCAGCCCGACGAGCGCCGGGTGGCCGCGGTAGACCGCGCGCAGCGCGAAAAACAGGTAGACGATGTCCACCACGAACTTCCCGATGCCGATGTTCATGCTCGCGCCCGTCAGGTGGATGCCGATGAAGTAGTAGATCGGCCACATCAGCGTGGTCGAGAGCGTCGCCCACGAGAGGAAGTGCATCGAGAAGACGAGGTGCTCGACGAAGTAGCGCCGCGAGAAGAAGTAGACGAGTTGCAGCAGAACGGCGAGCGCGACGATTTGCACCGGCCCGAGCAGCGAGACGTTGCGCTGCCACTTCTCGTTGAAGGCGTCGTACAGGCTCTCCGCGGGGACGCCGCCCTTGCGCCGCGCCGCCTCCTCGAAGAAGCCGGCGTAGACGTGGCCGCCGCCCGGCACCTTCATCCGCTCCGCGAACTGCGACTCGTTCTCGATGATGAAACGGATGTCGAAGATGTTGGCGTGCTTCGAGGCGGTGTAGACGAAGAGGTTGACGGCTAAGAGGCCGAGGCAGAGGCCGAGCGGCTTGAGGTAGGGGACGCGCCGCCCCGCGATCCATTCGTTGGTGAGACGGCCGGGCCGGACGAGGAGCGTGAAGAGCGTGCGGAAGAGCTTCGAGTCGAGGCTCGTCAATTCCTGCGCGGCGTCGCCCGCGAAGTGGCGTAGCGAGAGGTCGCGCGCCTGCGGCTGCTTCTCGCCGCAGCCGTGGCAGTAGTCGCCGACGAGCGCCGTGCCGCAACTCGGGCACGACGCCGCGTCCCCGGCCGACGCCCGCGCGGGCTCTGCGGCCTC
>CAXTSK010000274.1:0-7305 GCA_964246655.1 uncultured Pyrinomonadaceae bacterium | reverse complement strand
GCCGCCGGCCCGCTCATCGCGGTGCGGCTGAACATCCTCACCCGCAAGACGCTCGGTGGGCTGGAGACCGATCTGCAGGGCCGCGTCCTGCGCGCGGGCGGCACGCCGTTCCCGGGCCTGTGGGCCGCGGGCGAGGCGGCCGTCGCGGGCGACGCCGCGGGGCGCGCCGACGGGGCGGGTGGCGGCGACGGCGCAGCCATCTGCACGGCCTCCGACTCCTGATGCCAGGCGGCCACCCACTTGCCGCCGCGGTTGACCCAGGCCGAAGAAGAGTGCGTGGGCTTGCCCGAAGTCGGCTTGCCGTCGTAGCTGCTCTTCTCGGTTACGTCGTAGGTGAGGACGCCGAGGTCTACATCCACCTTGACGAGGCGCACGTTGGAGAAGGTGTACTCGGTCAGATCGTACTTCTTGATGCCTTCCAACATCTTCGCCTTGGTCTCGACGCCGCCCTCGTTCACGATGACGAAGTCGTCGGCAAGCATGCCGCCGAAGGCGTCCCAGTTCTTCGCCTTGATGGCGTCCCAGACCTGATGCTCCTTGGCTTCGAGGTCGGCCTGCGTCGGGCCGGCCGCGGGCGTCGGCGTCGCGGCGGCCGTGTTGGTGTTGGCGTTGGCGTTCGCGTTCCCCGCCCCCGTGTTCGTGTTTGTGTCAGTGGTGCAGGCTGACGCCGCCAGAGCCAGCGCGGCCAGCAAGAGCAATCTTTTCATGGCAGGAACTCCGCCGAAAGGGTGGTAGAACGTTTGGCTTCTACGCTAAACGCGGCGCGGAGTCAAGGGGCAGTAGACAATAGACAGTAGAAATCCCTTCGTCGCTCGAACCCTTCGGCTGTCATCATCAACGCCCTACTGTCTACTGTCTACTTCCTTCATGCTTCCGCCCTCGTCCTTCCTCCCGAGGCGCAGGCGCCAGGGCATGAGGACGGATTCGAAGATGACCTTGCGAGACATCTTCGACTGGCCCTCGCGGCGGTCGGTGAAGGTGATCGGCACCTCGGCGACGCGCAGGCCGGCGCGGCGCGCGCGGTAGGTGGCCTCGACGAGGAAGGCGTAGCCCTCGCCCGCGACGCGCGCTTCGAGCAGCGCGCGCAGCGCACGCCGCGTGTAGCAGCGGAAGCCGCTCGTCGCGTCGCGCACGCTCATCCCCGTGATGCGCGCGACGTAGGCGTTGGCGAAGCGGCTCAAGAGCCGCCGCCGCATCGGCCAGTTCTCGACCCCGCCGCCCTCGCAGTAGCGCGAGCCGATGACGACATCCGCCGTGTGACTCGCCTCGACGAGCGCGGGGATGCGGCGCGGGTCGTGCGAGAAGTCCGCGTCGAGCTGCACGAGTCGCGCGTAGCCTCCCTCCAAAGCCTTTCGGTAGCCGTCCACAAGGCTGCGCCCGTAGCCGCGCGCGCCCGTACGCCTGAGCACGGAGAAGCGCGGGTCGGCGCCGAACAACTTCCCCGCGTAGTCGGCCGTCCCGTCGGGCGAAGCGTCGTCGAGCAGGCACACGTCCGCGCCGGGCGCGACCTCGAACAGCTCTGCGACGAGCCGCGCGACGTTCTCGCGCTCGTTGTAGGTCGGGACGACGATGAGCGTGCGTTCGTCGTTCATCTCAAGCCTCGGCTACCTTCACTCTCCCACCCTGTACAGATAAATCGAGCCGCCGAAAATCTTCTCGGGCGTGCGGCGGCGGTAGTCTTCGAAGTAGTTGACGCGCTCGTACTCGCTCAACTCCCAACCCTCCTCGAACTCCTCAGGCACGGTCGAGCCGTTCAAAAGGCTCGCGCCGACGGCGACGTAGCGCGTCTGCTCGATCTCCTCGCCCGGCGGCACGAAGACGGCCGTCTGCTCGATGCCGTAGAGTTCGAGCAACTGCCAGCCGAGCAGCGCCCCGCCGACGCGCGTCTCGCCGCGGCCGCGCAAGTATAGCGCGAGGTCGCGCACGTCGTCGCCCCACTCGACGTTCGAGTCCGACAAGTACCACCAGTGCGGCGCTCCCGACGCGAGCTGGTTCATGTAGGTCATGTGGTCGGGGTACGCGCGCACGGCCTCCGCCCCGACCCAGCCGAAGGAGACGACGATGAGGGCCGCGGCGAGAGTCCTTCCGACGACTCGGCTCCGCAGGAGGTCGTCGAGCATCGCGCCCGCGAGGATGAAGAAGAAGGGGTAGGCCGGGATGTAATAACGTACGCCGATGTTGATGGTCGAGAACATCAGCAACAGTGTGAAGAGCGCGGGCGGCAAGAGCAGCACGAGCACGCGCCCCTCTCGCGCGCGCCTCAAACGCATCAGCCCCCAGACGAATCCGGCGAGCGTGAGCAGGACGACGGGCAAAGGCGTCTTCAGTGCGAAGGCCACGGGGAAGTAGTACCACCAGCCGTGCTGGCTGTAGTCGCCCAGAAGCCCCGCCGCGTGACCCATCTTCGCGTGCCCGAGCTGCCACCCTATCCCTGACACGAAGTCCGGCGGGAAGATGATTTGAAGGAGGTGATAACCCGCCCCGAGCGCCGCGCGCAGTGGCCCGTGCCCCACGTCGAGCGTCACGACCGAGCGCGCGAGCGCGTCCTCGAAGGGCTCGGGCGTCGCGTGGTGGAAGAAGTAACCTGCGTTGACGGCTAAGACCGCCGCGAGAGCAGCCGCGCCCGCCTGCCCCGCGACGCTCATGCGCCTTATCCCTCGGCGCGGCGCGAGCACCCACAGCGCCGCGAACGCCACGCAGAGCACAGGCCCGAGCGCGACCATCGAGAACTTCGTCACCGCCGCGAAGCCCGCCGCGGCGCCGACGTACGCCGCGCCGCGCGCCGTCGGGGCTTTCAGATAACCTTGGAGCGTGAACGCGAAGAGCAGCAGGGCGAGCGCCGAAGGCACGTCCGTCTGCACGACGTGCCCGTGCGCGAGCAGGGTCGGCTCCAAGGTGAAGAGCGCGACGGCGAACAGCGCGGCGCGCGCCCCCCAGTGTCGCCGCGCGAAGGTGAAGACGAGCGCGCCCAGGAGGAGCGTCACCAACACTGCGGGCACGCGCGCCCAGAAGCAGAGGTAGTCCAAACGCCCCGCGTTCATCCGCCAGAACTCCTCGAACTTGCCGAGGAAGTATTCGTAGTCGTGCGCGCCTGCTTTGACGGGCGGCGCCCCCGCGCCCAGCGCGACGAGCGGCGCGGCCCCCAGAACTTTCGCGACCGGCGGGTGCTCGTTCACCGGCCTGTAGTCGCCCTCGGTCAGGTGGTAGAAGCCCGCGGGTATCAGAACCCACTCGTCCACCGTGATGCTCTTCTGCCTGATGATGCACAGCATCTGCGCCCCCATCAGCGCGAGCAGCGCGACGCAGAGGAGCCCCGCGCGCCGGGACAAAAGAAGGCGGAAGGACGAGGGATGAAGGAGGCGCTGTACGGCCGTCCCTTCGTCACTCGTCCTTCCGCCTTCCGGGTTCATCCTTCGGCTTTCGGCTCTACTCTTCCGTGGGGCGCGGGCCGGGGTCGAGGCCGCGCACGCTCGACTGGTTGATGACGCGGACGCGCAGGTCGCTCTGGACGTGCACCTGGCACGAGAGGCGCACGTTCTCGGCGAGGCCCGTCTCCGACGCGAGGCGGTTGCGCTCGGCCTCCTGCATCTCGCCCGGGTCGCCGTCCAACACTTCGACGCGGCAGGTCGTGCACTTCGCGTTCCCGCCGCAGCGGTGCAGAATGTCCACGCCGCCGTCCTCGATGACGAGCACGAGTTTCCGTCCCGCCTCGGCCGCTAACTCCCGCGTCCCTTCGGCGGTCTCCGCTGTTACCTTGGGCATCTCCTGTTGGCTCCTGTGGTGTGTGAGTCGTCAAAAGCGACGGCGCGGCCCGCGCGCGCCGTGAGGCGTGCCGGGTTGTCCTTCGGAAAAGACTCGACAAGCCTCCGGCCCGCGGGCCGCGCCGTATTTTTCGTGTGACCTGAAGTCGCGAGACTTAGGCCGTGAAGGACGAGCCGCAGCCGCAGCCGCCCGTCGCGTTCGGGTTCTTGAAGGTGAAGCCCGAGCCCATCACGTTCGTCACGTAGTCGATCTCGACGCCGTTCAGGTATTGCGCGCTGAACATGTCGACGAACATGCGGACGCCGTTCGACTCGATGATGTGGTCGTTCGGCTTCGACTCCTCCTCGATATTGAGGCTGTACTGGAAGCCCGAGCAGCCGCCCGGCACCACCCGCACGCGGAGGCCCGCCGTCTGGGGCAGCCCCTCCTCGCTCGCCATGAACTTCCTGATCTCCTCGGCGGCCGGCTCGCTGACGCCGAGCACCATCGTCGGAATCTGTGTCTCTGTTGCTGACATTGTCTATCTCCTTAATTATTACTTCTGAGTTGTCACTTTTAGCTATTAGCTTTTGGCTGTTAGCTCTTAGCCGGACGTTAACCGCGCCTTTCCGGCTAACAGCTAAAAGCCAAAAGCTAACGGCTTCCTAAGCCTTCTTGCCGAGGACGACGAGCTCCGGCTTCATCGCCTCGATGGAAATCTGCCGGGCGACCTCTTCGGCCACGCGGCGGAACGCCTCGGCCTGCGGCGACTCCGGGTCGCCGACGACGATGGGCACGCCCGAGTCGCCGCCCTCGCGCACCTCCTGGCCGAGCGGCACCTCGCCGAGGTAAGGCACGCCGTACTCCTCGGCAAGTCTCCGACCGCCGCCCTCGCCGAAGATGTTGTAGCGCGTGCCGGTGTCGGGCGCGATGAAGTAGCTCATGTTCTCGACCACGCCGAGCACGGGCACATTCACCGTCTCAAACATGCGCAGCGCGCGCCGCACGTCGGCGAGCGCCACCTCCTGCGGCGTCGTCACCAGCACCGCGCCCTGCACGGGCACGAGCTGCGCCAAGCTGAGCTGCACATCGCCCGTCCCCGGCGGCATGTCAACGATCAAATAATCGAGCTCGCCCCACTCCACGTCCTGTAGGAACTGCCGCACGAGTCCGTGCAGGATCGGCCCGCGCACGATCATCGGTTCGTCGCCCGGCTTCAGCACGGCCATCGACATCAGGCGCACGCCGTGCGCTTCGAGCGGCACCAGCTTGTTGACGTTGATGCGCGGCTGCTCGCGCGAGACGCCGCGCATCAAAGGCACGTTCGGCCCGTACACGTCGGCGTCCAACAACCCGACCCGCGCGCCGTCGCGCGCCAGGCTCACGGCGAGGTTGACGGCCACCGTGGACTTGCCCACGCCGCCCTTCCCCGAGCTGACCGCCACGATGTTGCGCACGCCCGGCACCGTCAGCTTCTCTCCGAGCCCCCGACCCTTCGGCACTTCCGCGTCCATCGTCACGCTCACCGACGTGACGCCGGGCAGGGCCGCCACGACCGCGCGCGACTGCTCCTGCAACTGCTCGCGCACGGGGCACGCGGGCGTCGTCAACACGACGCGGAAGCTCACCGCCCCGCCCTCTATCTTCAAGTCCTTAATAAACCCGAGGCGCACGATGTCCTTGTGCAGGTCAGGGTCTTTCACCTGCGCCAGCGCCCCGTAAACGTCTGCCTCTGTCACTTGTGCCATAAGTTGTGAATGGTGAATGGTAAATAGTGAATGGAAGCTGCCTTTATCCATTCACCATTTACCATTCACAATTTACCCTCTGCCTTCTTCGGTCTCATAATCCTGTACGCGCAGCGCGAGGCGCCGCCGGCGATGCGCGACTCACGGAAGACTTCCGTGCCGAGCAGCTCGCGGTAGACTGTCAGCTCCTGGTCGCAGAGCTGCCGGTACTCGCGCGCCAGCTCGGCCTGCGGGCAGTTCCACTCCGTCAGAAGATAAGAGCCGTCGTTCAGCCGCTCGGCCTCCGCCTCGTAGCCGGTCTCGCGCAGCAGCTCCGTCAGCCGCCTGATGCGCGCGTCAAAATTTAACCCCGCGAGCTGCGGCTTGAGCCCCGCCACCATCTCCGTCGCGCAGCCGCAGAAGACCGTATTGAGGCCGCGCTCGCCCCAGACCTCACCGATCTGCCGGAGCACGGACTTCGCGAAGAGGTCGTAGCGCTTCGGGAAAAGCTCGTCGGCCTTCGGCGTCAGGCGGAAGACATGCGCCGGGCGTCCGCGGTCGCCGCGCGCCGCCGCGTGCTCGACGTAGCCCTCGCGCTCCAGCACGTCGAGGTGCTTGCGCACGCACTGCTTCGTCAGGCCGAGCGCCTCGGCCAGTTCGTCCGCGCTCCCGCCGCCGCGCGCGCGCAACTGCTGCACGATCTCCTCGCGCGACGCTCCGAGCCCGATTTTAAGAGTGGCTACCACGAGACTTTCATGCTACTTTTAGGTCGCCCACTTTGTCAACCGAACGGTTGCTAAATATGAGAAACGCCTTATTTTAAGCGAGACTCTGCCTATGACTAACGATCACACCGGACGTTTCTCGACACGCGTCGCCGACTACGTCAAGTACAGACCCGGCTACCCGACTGCGGTTCTGCGTTTGCTCGAAGAGGAGTGCGGGCTTACCTCAAACTCGGTCGTGGCCGACGTTGGCTCGGGGACGGGAATTCTCTCCGAGCCGTTCCTCAAGCACGGCAACCGCGTCTACGGCGTCGAGCCGAACCGCGAGATGCGCGAGGCGGGCGAGCGGCTCCTCTCTTCTTACACAAACTTCGTCAGCGTGGACGGCCGCGCCGAGGCGACGACGCTCGACGACGCGAGCGTCGATTTCGTCACCGCCGGACAAGCTTTCCACTGGTTCGACCCGTCGCACGCGCGCCGCGAGTTCATGCGCATCCTCCGCCCCGGCGGCTGGGTCGTCCTCGTCTGGAACGACCGCCGCACCGCGGGCACGCCCTTCCTCGAAGAGTACGAGCGCTTGCTCCTCGAATACGGCACGGACTACAAGGAGGTGAGCGTCAAGTACGCCGAGGAGTCGCTGCTCGCCGCGCTCTACGGCCCGAGCGAGATGAAGTCGAAGACCTTCGACAACGAGCAGGTCTTCGACTTCGACGGCCTGCGCGGCCGCCTCACGTCCGCTTCATACACGCCCCAGCCCGGCCACCCCAACTTCGACCCGTTGATGCGCGACCTCGAAGCCCTCTTCCGGCGCCACGAGCAAGACGGCCGCGTCGTCGTCACTTACGACACGAAGGTCTTCTACGGCAAGCTGTAAGGACGACGTGAACCGTAACCCGTCAACCGTGACAAGATGAAGAGCCTGTCTTTCTCTGGTCACGGTTGACGGTTCACGGTTCATGCCCCTGTCACGGTTTACGGTTTACGGTTCACGCTTGCCTTTTGATAGCATAGCCGTGGTCTTCCCTTTGACACTGTCCGCCGTTCGTCCCGTTGAGCCCCGTGCCGAACACACCCACAGCCTCCGAGAAGGGCCGCGCGCGCGCGCGGGCTGG
>CAXTSK010000273.1:0-7312 GCA_964246655.1 uncultured Pyrinomonadaceae bacterium | reverse complement strand
GCAACGTCTCTAAAAAACATTCCCCCCCTCAACGGGTCGCCCCATGGGTCACACGGTGCGACCCTTTCAGGGTCGGAATTACTCTGCTGAATCTACCGGGGGTGGCGCTACGGTCGCCTGCGGCTCCCTCGCTGACCCCCGGCTATTATGTTTATCCCCTTCGGGGATGAACTGCCTACTTGCTTGACTTGCCCGCGCGCCGCGTTTAAGGTTTGGGAGTCGCCCCAGCCGCTCGCAGAGCGGCCTTTTTATTTGCGGAGGGAGACTGATGTCAGAGCAACGGCCGACAATAGCCGTCTATTACGAACACCCCGAGTGGTTCCGCCCGCTCTTCGCGGAGCTTGATAAGCGGGGCACGCCTTACGTTAAAGTCGATGCCGCGCGCCACCGGTTCGACCCGGGCGCGCAGGCGGAAGAGTTCGCGCTCCTCTTCAACCGAATGAGCGCGTCCGCGTACCTGCGCGGCCACGGGAACGCTGTCTTCTACACGCGCCATTACCTGCGCCACCTCGAAGAGGAGGGCGTGCGCGTCGTCAACGGGAGCCGCGCGTTCGACTACGAGACCTCGAAGGCTTTGCAGCTCTCGCTCTTCGCCTCGCTCGGGATTGAGTTCCCACGCACGCGCGTCGTCAACAGTCTTGACGAAGTCAGGGAGGCCGCGCGCGAGTTGAACTTCCCGCTCGTCGTCAAGCCGAACATCGGCGGGCGCGGCGCAGGGATAGTGCGCTTCGAGACGTGGGACGACCTTGAGTACGCGTTGGGAGCGGGCCTGGTCGAACTCGGGATTGACTCGACGGCGCTCGTGCAGGAGTACATCAAGGCGGGCGGCGGCCACATCGTCCGCGTCGAGACGTTGGCGGGCCGCTTCCTCTACGCGATGAAGGTCTACACGGAGGGCGAGAACTTCAACCTGTGCCCGGCGGAGATTTGCGATGTGGAGCGTGCGGCCGAGTTGAAGGGCATCGCGGCGGTCGGCGAAGTGTGCCTGGCGGATGCGCCGAAGGTGGGGCTGAAGGTCGAGCGTTACGAGCCGCCGTCGGAGATCGTCGAGCAGGTCGAGCGTATTGCCGCCGAGGCGGGGCTGGACATCGGCGGCGTCGAGTATCTCATCGACGAGCGCGACGGGCGGCCGAGGTTCTACGACATCAACGCGCTCTCGAACTTCGTCGCGGACGCGGTGCGCGTCGTGGGCTTCGACCCGCACGCGCGGCTGGTCGATTACCTTGAGGAGGAGGTGCGCCGATGCGCTACGGCTACTGGCTTCCGGTCTTCGGCGGCTGGCTGAGGAACGTCGAGGACGAAGGGATGGAGGCGAGCTGGGACTACGTCCGGCGCCTCGCGCAGCGGAGTGAACAGATAGGCTACGACCTGACGCTCGTGGCCGAGCTGAACCTGAACGACATCAAGGGCGTCGAGGCGCCTTCGCTCGACGCGTGGTCAACGGCCGCGGCGCTCGCCGCCGTGACCGAGCGACTTGAATTGATGGTGGCCGTGCGTCCGACCTTCCACAACCCCGCGCTCCTCGCCAAGCAGGCCGCGAACATCGACCACATCGGCGGCGGCAACCGTCTCTCTTTGAACGTCGTCTCGTCGTGGTGGGCGTCGGAGGCGGCGATGTACGGCGTGCACTTTGAGCAGCACGACGACCGCTACGCGCGCACGACCGAATGGCTCGAAGTCTTGGATCGCGCGTGGAAGGAAGACCACTTCTCTTACGAAGGCAAGTTCTACAAGGTCTCCGATACGGTGCTTCAGCCGAAGCCTTTGACGAGGCCGCGGCCGGTCATCTACGCGGGCGGCGAGTCGGAGGCGGCGAAGGAGTTGATCGCCGCGCGCTGCGACGCGTACGTGATGCACGGCGACCCGCCGGAGCGCGTGCGCGAGAAGGTGAAGGACATGTCCGCGCGGCGCGAGCGGCTGGGTCTGCCGCCGATGATCTACGGCGTGGCCGGGTACACGATTGTGCGCGACTCGGAAGAAGAGGCGAAGAAGGAGCTTGAGCGCATCACGGACGTGCGGCAGTCGGCCGCGGGCTACAACAACTATCAGCAGTGGCTCGCGGGCACGCAGTTGGAGCAGCGCGTGTCGCTCGAAGACTACTCGGTCTCGAACCGCGGCCTGCGCTCGGGGCTGGTGGGCACGCCCGAGCAGGTCGCCGCGCGCGTCGAAGAGTTCGAGGACGCGGGCGTCGAACTGCTCCTGCTCCAGTGCAGCCCGCAGCTCGAAGAGATGGAGCGCTTCGCCGCGCAGGTCATCCGGAGATTTGAAAGTTGAAATTTCAAATCTGACATTATAAGGAGTTCTGTCAGTGGCAATTCGTAAGCTTATCATTCTCACCGCGGCCCTCTTACTCTGCGCCGCGTGCGCGAAGGTGGAGAAGCCGGCGAAGACGCAGCCGACGCCGACGCCTGCTGTTGCGGCGGCAACGCCCGCGGCTTCGTACGAGCAGGAGTTGGAGCAGTGGAAGGCGAAGCGTTTGGCGAACCTGAAGAGCGAAGACGGGTGGCTTTCGCTCATCGGACTCTTCTGGCTGAAGGAGGGCGAGAACCGTTTCGGGAGTGACCCGACCGGCGAGATCGTCCTGCCCGACGGCAAAGCACCGCAGCACGCAGGCACGCTCAGACTCGCTAACGGCAAGGTGACACTTGAGGCGAACCCGGACGCGAAGATCACTTCGAAGGGTCAGCCGGTCACCACGCTCGAACTCAAGTCCGACGACGACGAAGGCGGGCCGACCGCGCTTGAGATGGGCACGCTCAGCTTTCATGTCGTGAAGCGCGGCGAACGTTTGGGCCTGCGCGTCAAAGACCGCGAGAACCCCGCGCGCGCCGAGTTCAAGGGGACGGACTACTACCCCGCGGACAAGAAGTGGGTCGTCAACGCGCGCTTCGAGCCGTACCAGCCGCCGAAGCAGGTGCCCATCCTGAACGTGCTCGGGATGGAGACCGAAGAGACCTCGCCGGGCACGCTCGCCTTCGAGGTGGACGGCCGACCCTACAAGCTCGAAGCCTTAAAGGAGAAGGGCGAAGAGCAGTTCTTCATCATCTTCGCCGACCAGACGAGCGGCAAGGAGACTTACGGCGCGGGTCGTTACATGTACGCCGACCCGCCGGGCGCGGACGGCGTCGTCCGCCTCGACTTCAACAAGGCATACAGCCCGCCCTGCGCCTTCACGAAGTACGCGACCTGCCCGCTCCCGCCCGCGCAGAACCGCCTGCCCCTGCGCGTCGAGGCCGGGGAGCGCTACCTCGGCCACTAGCGTCGGCGCACGGCGCACACGCACGGGCCTTCCACTCAGGTCTTGCCTTCCGCCGAAGCGGGACTTACATTTGGGGCCATGAGACTTCTGACGGCTGTCACGTTATTGCTGCTGGCCTTCGCCCCGGCGTCGCGCGCGCAGGAGCGAACTCACGGGAGCCCTTCGGAGTTGAAAGGGCTTAAGCGCGTCTACGTGGACGCCGGTGCCAGCCGGAAGAACCGCGCGCGCATCGTCGAGGCGCTGCGAAAGTCGAAGATCGGCGTCGAGGTCGTGGACGCGCCCGGGGCGGCCGAGTTGATTCTCCTCTATTCGACCGATAAGGTGACGGCCGCCGCCGGCATGGAGAAGAAGTTGGATGTCCTGGGGAATCCCACCGGCCAGACGGAGCCCAAGTACGTGGATATCGACGCCGGCTACGGCTCGGCCTACGTCCCCGCGACGGGCGGCGGCCGCCGCGTCCTCTTCACCTGGCAGGGCCGGAAGAAGCTCTTCGAGAGCCTGGCCGGGAGGTTCGCCGACGCCTTCATCAAGGAGTATCGCAAAGCCAACGGCCTGGAATGAACGCGCGGGTTCAAACGCCCGCCGCCACCACTAAAAAGCAGACGGCCGCCGTTGATGATGGCGGCCGTCTGCTTTTTCGATACCGGTGTGACACACACTTAATCTCTCTCGCCGCCCTTCGGCTGTAGGCGTTGGACGGAGCTGTCGTTGATCTCGAACTTGTGGCCCTTCAGCATGCGAATCACCTCTGCGCCCGCGAGCAGCACGGGGCCGTAGCCGTGCGCGGCGTAGGGGCTCACGGGGCGGAAGTAGTAGAACGCGGGGTCGAAGGCCATGCCCGTCCCGACGCAGGTGCCTTCGATTTGGCCGCGGGCGTTGATCTTCGTCGAGACCGCGTTCCACGCGAGCAGCGTCGCGGGCGCGTAGGCCGTCGCGTCGATCCAGCTGCGGTTGACGGCGCGCGCGAAGGCGTAGGTGTAGATGGCCGTGGCGGAGGTTTCGAGGTAAGTATCTTCGCGGTCGAGGAGCTGGTGCCAGAAGCCGGAGCCGGACTGCAAAGAGGCGAGGCCCTTCGCGTGTGCACGCAGCAGCTCAAGAATCTGCGGGCGCTGCGGGTGGTTCTCGGGGAGCACTTCGAGCAGTTCGACCTCGGTCATGAAGGCCCAGCCGTTGGCGCGCGCCCAGCGGAACTCGGGGTGCTCCGTCATCCCTTCGACCCAGCCGTGCATGTAGACGCCGCGCTCGCGGTTGAACATCCGGCGCGCGAAGCCCAAGACCTGTTTGCAAGCCTCGTCGTAATACTTTCTCTCGCCCGTCAGCTTGCCCATCTGCGCGAGCGCCGGCACGCCCATAAACAAATCGTCGAGCCAGATGGTGTTCGGCTGCGGGCGGTTGCGCGCGAGCGTCCCGTCCTTCAGACGGTGCTCCTTCGTCATGATGTAGTTGATGGCGGTGTCGATGAGCGGGCGGAGGTTCGCCTTGCTCCCGGCGCGCTGCGCCTTAATCATCGCGGCGCACATCGCGCCGCAGTCGTCGAGCGCGCGCGGCGCGACGAGGTTGCGCATGGGGAGCCCGCCGCCCCAGTCGCTCGCGTGCTCGGCGGCGGTCTTACTGACGTAAGGCGCGGCCTCGGCGATGAACTGCAAGCGACGTTCGGCGTAGTCGCGGAAGCGCGGGTCTTCGGTCGCCTCGCTCGCCAAAAGCATCCCCGCGTAGGTCACGCCCCACTCGTAGCTGACCAGACGGAAGTCGCCGCGCCGCAGGGTTGTGTCGCGGTCGATTGCGTTGAAGTCGGTCAGCGCGGCGCCCGTGCGCGAGTTGACGAAGCCGGTCGGCGTCGTCTCGTCGAGGTAGGCGTGAATCAGTTTGAGCAGCCTCGCGACCTCTTCCGGCTGCGGGATGCCGTAAGGGACCGGGTAGTCGGGCCGCAACTGGTGCAGCGGCGTGGTCGCGTCGGTCTGGGGTTGCGGCGGCTGCTGTGCGAAGACGGGCTGTGCGACGAGCAGCAGGGCGAGGCAGGCGGTTTTCATCTTCATGGTTTTCATGAAACTCAATCTCAACGGGCGTACATCTCGATGACGCGCTCGATGGCGCGGCGGCAGACGGCGCAGAAGTGGTCGGTGCGCGTGAACATGATGCAATCGACCTCGGGGCGGTAGAAGCCTCTGGCCTCGTAGTTCGCGCCCTCGAAGGCGCCGACGCGGCCGACGTACTTCTCCCGCCCGAACATCTGCTGTTCGTGTCTGAGTTCTTCGCGGAAGAGCGCTTCCATCTCCTCCTCGGGCTTGCGCTCGGCCCTGATCTGACGCCTGCGCTGCTGTATGTCGGCCGAGTAAGCCTCGAACGACTCCTTGCTCCACGGCGTCGGGATGGGCGTGTCGGACTTGACCAAATCCTTCCACTTGAGCGCCGACGGGTCGAGCAGCGCGGTCACGTTCGGCTCCCAAGGCTCCGCGCGCTCGGCGGAAGGGACGTAGGCGACCGAGGAGGTGTAGTACTCGTCGGCGAGCCCGGCGAAGTGGTGGCCGAACTCGTGGACGAAGACGTAGTTGGCCCACGCGTTATCGACGGCGACCGTCGAGTATAGATTATGAATCCCGCCGCCGCCGTAGGTTCGGTTGTTGACGAGGATTTCGACGAACTCGTAAGGAGCGAACGAGGCCGCGCGACGCAGCGCACGGTTGTCGAAGGTGAGGACGTAGCGCTCCGAGCCGAAGGCGTCGAAGGTCGCGCCGAGGGGCGAGTCGTGATAGACGCCCGTCGAAGGACGTGAGACGCCCGACTCCGCCGCGGGCGGGCAGAGCGCCCAGACGTTGAAGTCCTTGCGTCTTTCTTTGAACGGGGAAGTGTTGAAGAGCACCTCGGTCATCCGCCGCGCGTCCTTTTCGAACTTCGCGGCTTCGGCCGCGGTGTAGCCGTCGCCGATGATGAGGAAATCGACCTTCGACGCGGAGTCGCCGTTCTTCTGAATTTCGATGATGGGCGCGGGCGCTTTCAGACTTGAGCGGTCGATGAAGATGTCCGAAGGATCGAGCGCCGTCGTCCAGATTTCTCGGAACTGGTTCTGCTTGTCGCGCTTCTTCAAGACGATCTGCGCGGGGGCGTCGGGCGCGGGGAAGCGGAGCGACTCCTGGAAGGTGCGGCGCACGGTCTTCGCCTCGTCCGTCGTCTCCCACTCGCCGTAGATGGAGGCGAAGCCGCGCGAGTAGAGGACGCGGCCGGTCTTGGCGTCCTTCACTTCAAAGAAGTACTTGCCGAGGTTCGAGTCGTCCACGGCGCGGCGCGGGTTGCCCGGCCATGGCAAAGGCTCGACGACGGCGCGGTCGAGGCTGAAGACCTCCTCCGTCGCGGTGCCCGTGTGGTAGAAGTCGAGCCGCATCGTCCGCGTCGCCGACTGCCGCGCGCCGGCCGAGGGCAGCAGGGACAGCGCGATGAGCGCCAGGAGAACCGGAACCGTTTTAGCCATGCGCCCATTCTACACAAGCGCGGGCGCGCGCGAAGATGATAAATTGCACGGCGCGACGGTAGTAAATCGGCCGGCTTTTGCCTCAACGTTGATTTCAAAAGGAGTGTCAGTAATGTTCGCACGCGCTTTCGGTCTTGCCGTTGTGCTGACCGTCTCGTTGTTCGGGGCGGCGCCCGCGCGTTCGCAGACGAGGGCCGCGAACGGCCTCACGTTGGAGTGGATATACGGCGACGAAGGGAAGCGGGTCGCGAGCGTGCCGTCGCACGCGTGGATGTTGGACGGGAGGCTGTTGTTGTTTGACGCGAGTCGTCCGCCGGAGGAGCGCACCTTCGAGATAGTTGACCCTTCGACGGGCGCGCGGCGGCCCGCGTTCGACATGGCCGCCGCGGTCGCGAGCCTGCGAGCTTTGCTGCCGGACTCGGGCGTGACGGGTGCGCTCGAATGGCCGGAGGTGCTCGACGCTTCGGGGCGGCGCGCTCTCTACGCGTTCAAGGGCGACCTCTTCCTGCTTGACCTCGCGGCGGCGCGCTTCACGCGCCTGACGAAGACGGAGGTCGTCGAGAGCGGCCGCCTCAAGCGGATCTCGG
>CAXTSK010000272.1:1423-7320 GCA_964246655.1 uncultured Pyrinomonadaceae bacterium | reverse complement strand
CCTTCAGCCTACTTCGCGGCCGAGCGCTCGGCGGCCGAGCGCATCACGGCCGAGGCGATGAAGGAGATTCTCTACACCATCGCGTCCGACGAGTATGCCGGGCGCGACACGCCCTCGCCGGGGCAGAACAAGGCCGCGCAGTTCATCGCCGACCGGCTCAAGAAGCTTAAGGTCAAGCCCGCCGGGGACAAGGGCTCTTACTTCCAGCGCATCGCGCTCACCAGGACGGAGGTTGACCGCGAGCACTCGACGGCGCAGCTCGGCGAGCGCTCCTTCCGCATCGGCGCGGACTTCCTGCCTTCGGGCCGTGTCAGCGGCGAGGCCGAGGCCCCGGTCGTCTACGCGGGCTACGGCTGGGTCATCAAGTCGAAGAACATCAACCCGTACGAAGGCATCGACGTGCGTGACCGCATCGTCGTCGTCTCGGGCGACGGGGTCGCGCCGCCGCCGGGCGTCGCCATCCCCGGCCTGCGCGCGGGCGACTGGGAGAATCCCGTCAGCTACGCGCAGAAGAACGGCGCGCGCGCCCTCGTCATCGTCCCGCGCAACTTCGAACGGCGCTGGCGCTTCGCCGCGTTCCAGGTGGCGCCGACCTACGCCGTCCCGCGCCTCGAAGGCGCCACGTCGGAAGACGAAGAAGAGGCGGAGCAGCCCGCGGCGCACGCGCAGGGGCTCGTCTCCATCATCCCCTCGCGCGCGATGCTCGACGCGCTGTTCGAGGGCGAGCAGATGGACGGGGCCACCGTGCTCAAGCTCGCGCAGGCGCCCGCGGCGGGCGAGCAGCCGAAGGCTTTCGCGCTCAAGGCCGACAAGCGGCTGCGCCTGAGCCTCAAGCTCTCCGTGACGGAGGCGTTCACGCAGAACGTCGTCGGCGTGTTGGAGGGCAAGGACTCGAAGCTCAAGAAGGAGTACGTCGCGCTCGGCGCGCACTACGACCACGTGGGCGCGAGCGGCGCCTCGGGCTGCCGCCCCGTCGGCGAAGACACCATCTGCAACGGCGCGGACGACGACGGCTCGGGCACGACGGGCCTGCTCACGATGGCCGAGGCGTTCTCGAAGGGGCCGCGCCCGAAGCGCTCCATCCTCTTCGTCTGGCACACGGGCGAGGAGAAGGGGCTGTGGGGCTCGGAGTACTTCACGCGCTACCCGACGGTGCCGCTCCGGCAGATCGTCGCGCAGCTCAACATCGACATGATCGGGCGGAGCAAGAAGGAGGGCGACACGAACCCCGCGAACAAGATGCTGACGGGGCCGGACGAGATTTACGTCATCGGCTCGCGCATGATGAGCACGCAGCTCGCCGACCTCAACGAGTCCGTCAACCGCGAGTATCTTAATCTCAAGTACAACTTCCACTACGACGAGCCGAACGACCCCGAGCGGCTCTTCTACCGCAGCGACCACTTCAACTACGCGAAGCACGGCGTGCCGATCATCTTCTACTTCGACGGCGTCCACGAGGACTACCACCGCCCGACGGACAGCCCCGACAAGATCGACTACCAGAAGATGCAGAACATCGCGCGCACCGTCTTCATCCTGGCCTCGGAGCTGGCGAACGCGCCCGCGCGCCCCGCCGTGGACAAGCAGCTTCCCGCCGAACGCATGACGCGCTGAGCGCGGCGTGCGGCCGTTTGACATCGCCTCCGCGCCTTGTGTAACTTGTTTCGGCACACGGGCCGGTAGCTCAGTTGGTAGAGCAGCTGACTCTTGATAGGGAGCCCCGCCGGGAAACGGGCGGGTGAACAGGCGTCAAAATCGGGGAACCCTTCACGCCACGGCGTTGGTAATCCCGAGCCAAGCCCTGACACTTTCAGGGAAGGTGTAGAGACTAGACGGCGCCCACCTAAATCCCCCACGGGGACACGGTGAAGGGATAGTCCAGACCACGAACCTGATTTCGATTGCAGAGGCAGGGCGGCGAAAGCCGAGGTGGTAAGTAATCAGCGGGTCACAGGTTCGATCCCTGTCCGGCTCATTATTTTAATCGAACAAGGGCGTCCCATTGGGACGCCCTTGTTCGATTTGAGGCCCTTACAATGCGAGAGACCAAATTATGCCCAACCTGCTCAACACTGAAGAGCACAGCGGATTTTAACCGCGACAGAGCTCGTCCAGACAGTTTGAGCTCTCAGTGTAAAGAGTGTAAGCGAGTCGTACAGAAGAATTGGTATTCCAGAAACAAGGCACGTCATGTCGCCAACGTGGCGCGCCACCGCCGTGCTGCCGAAACAGAAATAATCAAGCGGATTCTCCAATACCTGAACTGTCACCCGTGTGTTGACTGTGGCGAGACAAATCCTGTTCTACTTGAATTTGACCACGTGCGCGGCGACAAGGTGAACTCTATTTTGTAACCTCATCAGTCGCGGCTTTGGCTGGGGCAAAATTGAAGCTGAGATAAACAAGTGCGAAGTGCGCTGCTGTAGGTGCCACCGCCTAAAGACAGCAGAGCAATTCGGCTACCGTAAGTTGCTTCTGTCATCTGCCACGTAACTTACATACGGTTGCGCAGGTCAATCCTTCCGCACGCTTACCAAAACATTCACGCGCTGTTATCATCTGAGCATTCCTAGTATTCCCCCGGGGTCAGCAGTCCAAAAATTTTGAGGAGCCGTGTGCTATGAAATCTCTATGGGTTCGGTGTGCCGCCGTGTTAGGGGCGGTGGTGGTGGCGTTGGTGGTTGTGGGAATGACGGGTTCGACGGTGCGGAGTCAGAACGGTGGAGGCAAGGCGGAGGTGTTGCCGGGGTTCGACCTGACGGCCCTCGACCGGGGGGCGTCGGCGTGTCAGGACTTTAACCGATTCGCGAACGGCGGGTGGATCGCGAAGAACGAGATACCGGCGGCGTACTCGCGGTGGGGGCGGTTCGAGATGCTCGCCGAGCAGAACAACGAGCAGTTGCACGCCATCCTCGAAGGGCTCGCGAAGCAGAAGAGTCATAAGCCGGGAAGCAACGAGCAGAAGCTCGCGGACTTCTACTCGTCCTGCATGGACGAGCCGGGCATCGAGGCGCAGGGGGCGAAGCCCCTGGAGTCGGAGCTGGCGCGCATCGCAGCCATCAAGGACGTGGGCGGCGTGCAGGAGGAGGTCGCGCGCTTCCACGCGCACCGCATCCCGGCGCTCTTCGGCTTCGGCGCGGCGCAGGACTATAAGAACTCGACCGCCATCATCGCGCAGGTCGTGCAGGGCGGGCTCGGCCTACCCGACCGCGAATACTACCTGGACGACAAAGAGCGCGCGCGGAAGATTCGCGAGGAGTACGTCGCGCACGTCGCGCGCACCTTCCAGCTCTTGGGCGACGACGCCGACCGCGCGAGCGCCGAGGCGCGCACCGTGATGGCCGTCGAGACGCGGCTTGCGGAGAACTCCGCCTCGCGCGTGCAGTTGCGCAACCCCGAGGCACGTTACAACCCGAAGACGAAGGCGCAGCTCATCGAGTTGACGCCGCACTTCGACTGGAGCATCTACTTCCGCAACATCGGCCTGCCCGAGGTCGATAAGATCAACGTCGGCCACCCGCCCTACTTCGCGGCCGTGGACAAGATGCTGACGGACGTGCCGGTCGATGACTGGAAGACCTACCTGCGCTGGCACCTCGTCAACGCCGCTTCGAACACGCTCCCGTCGAAGTTCGTCGAGGAGAGTTTTAATTTCAACGGCAAGTTCCTGAACGGCACGCAGGAGCAGTTGCCGCGCTGGAAGCGTTGCGTGGCCTCGACCGACCGGGCGCTGGGCGAGGCTCTGGGGCAGCTCTACATCGACAAGACGTTCACGCCGAAGGCGAAGGCGCGCGCGCAGGAGATGGTCAAGAATCTCGTCGCCGCGCTGCGCGACGACCTGACCACGCTCGCGTGGATGAGCGACCCGACGCGGACGAAGGCCATCGCCAAGCTCGACGCCTTCGTCCGCAAGATCGGCTACCCCGACAAGTGGCGCAGCTACGAGCCGCTTCAGGTGGGCCGCGGCGCCTACTACAACAACTCGGTCTCGGCGGGCGAGTTCGACTTCCAGCGTAACCTCGGCTAGATCGGCAAGCCCATCGACCGCCCCGAGTGGGGCATGACGCCGCCGACGGTCAACGCTTATTACAACTCCTCGATGAACGAGATCGTCTTCCCGGCCGGCATCCTCCAGTCGCCCTTCTTCAGCGAGGCGGCGGACGACGCCTTCAACTACGGCGGCATCGGCGCCGTCATCGGCCACGAGATGACGCACGGCTTCGACGACTCGGGCGCGAAGTTCGACGCCGACGGCAACCTCGTCATGTGGTGGACGCCCGAGGACTTCAAGAAGTTCAACGAGCGCACCGACTGCGTCGTCAAGCAGTTCGACTCCTTCGAGGTCGAGCCCGGCCTCAACCAGAACGGCAAGCTGGTCGTCGGCGAGTCGGTCGCGGATTTGGGCGGGCTGACCGTGGCCTACGCCGCTTACAAGAAGTCGCTCGAAGGCAAGCCGCGGCCGAAGACCATCGCGGGCTTCACGCCGGAGCAGCGCTTCTTCCTGGGGTGGGCGCAGGTCTGGGCGCAGAACATCCGCCCCGAGGCCGCGCGCCAGCGCGTCGCCACCGACCCGCACCCGCTCGGGCGCTTCCGCGTCAACGGCCCGCTCTCGAACATGCCCGCCTTCGCCGAGGCGTTTCAATGTAAGGTCGGCGACCCGATGATGCGCCCCGCCGACAAGCGCTGCCAGATTTGGTGAAGAGGAAGTAGTCAGTAGTCAGTAGAAAAACAGGCGGCGCGGCTTTCATCAATTGATGATGAGAACCGCGCCGCCTGTACCTTTTCCCTACTGACTACTGCGTTACAGCACGCCGCCCATGGCGTTGAAGTCCTCGCGGCTGAGCGCCTTCGCCTTAGTCCCGCCGGTGAGCACCCTGACCGTGACGCGGCTGTTCGGCTCGCACTGGACGATGCCGTAGAACGGGGTCGTCGCGGAGCACTGCCCGGCGACCATGTCCGGGTGCTGGCTGATGATTGTCTGCGCCTGTTCGGGCGAAGGGAAGGTGCCCCCGCCGAACCTCACCAGCGAATCGTAATCGACGACCTGCGCCTCGGCCGCGCCGAAGGGCGGCTTGTTGTAGATGGTCGTCACCAGGAGGATGACCTCGCCCGAGGCACCGGCCGTCGTGGGCACGGTCGAGAGCGTCGGGTACTTGTCGCCCTGGTGCGGCTGGTATGCCTTCTCGGCGTGCTTGCGGGGGTTGATGGCGTAATCCTTCTCCATCTTAGCTTGTTCGAGAGGTTTGGCGTTGCAAGACATGGCAGTATCCTTTCTCTAAGGCAGAAACTTCCAGCCTGTCGGTTGGAAGTCAAACAACGGTTATGCTGCGACCCTTATGTGGGGCCGTGATAATAGTCCCGTCCCGAGCCGCGGGCAAGTAATTTACAAGCCGCCGCCGGGTGTGATGATGCGAAACTAAACACGCCCGATTCGTTATCAGTACACGCCGGCGCCGTCATCTTCCGTACACGCCGCCCGAGCATAGACGGAAAATCTCAACTTTTCAGACGTTTGATTCTTTTACCCCGCCGGGCCCGGGGCTGGCATGGTCGTTGCCATTGACTGTTGACGACCGGGAGGGACGGTGGGTCGTTTGAAAAACTTCTGAACCAATAGGGAGGGTTTGTAGGATGCTCTGGACGATTCTGGTTATTCTGCTCGTGCTTTGGCTGCTCGGGTTGGTCGCGCACATCGGCGGCGGTCTGATTCACCTGCTGCTCGTCGTGGCGCTCGTGGTCTTCGTGATCAACCTCTTGACGGGCCGCCGGACGGTGTAAACGGGCCGTTACGGATTAACAAAAGTTCCTTGCCCCAGACTTGGGCAAACTCACAAAGAGGCGGGGGGGGGGGGGGGGGTTTTTACGGGCGCGGCGGGGGGTGAGTTATAATGATG
>CAXTSK010000272.1:0-1413 GCA_964246655.1 uncultured Pyrinomonadaceae bacterium | reverse complement strand
CACCCCCCCCACCCGTCCCAAAAACCCAAACCGCGCCCCCTCACTTTTCTTTACCCGCCCCCCCGCCTCTTTTCTCTCTTAACCTGCTTAACGGTTGAGCGCGCTCATCGACTGCTCGGGATAGCGCTCGCCCGCGACCGCCTCGCTGCTCAGAACGTCTTCGATGCGCGCGAGGTCTTCCCGCGTCAACTCGACCTCGGCCGCGCCGACGTTCTCTTCGAGGTACGTGCGCCGCTTCGTCCCCGGTATCGGCACCACGTCATTCCCCTGCGCCAGCACCCACGCGAGCGCGAGTTGTGAGGGCTTGCAGCCCTTCTCCGCCGCGACCTCTCGGACGCGCTCGACGAGGCGCATGTTCTGCCGGAAATTCTCTTCGCGGAAGCGCGGGAACTGCCGACGCCGGTCATCCTCGGGCAGGTCTTCGGGCTTCTCGAAGCGACCGGTCAGGAAGCCGCGGCCGAGCGGGCTGTAGGCGACGAAGCCGATGCCCAGTTCCCTGCACGCAGGCAGAATCTCCGCCTCAACGTCGCGTGTCCAGAGCGAGTATTCGCTCTGCAAAGCGGCGATGGGATGAACCGCCGCGGCGCGCCTGACGGTCTCGGCAGACGCTTCCGACAGGCCGAGGTGACGCACCTTCCCTTCCTCGACGAGACGCGACATCGCGCCGACCGTCTCTTCGATGGGAGTGTTCGGGTCAACGCGGTGCTGGTAGTAGAGGTCAATCTCGTCAACGCCCAGGCGCCGGAGCGAAGCCTCGCACGCCGAGCGCACGTACTCGGGCCGCCCAGAGACGCCGAGGAAGCTGCCGTCCTCGCCGCGCACGTTCCCGAACTTCGTCGCGAGCACGACCTCGTCGCGCCGGTCGCGTATCGCGCGCCCGACCAACTCCTCGTTCCGGCCGACGCCGTACATGTCCGCCGTGTCGAGGAAGTTGACGCCCAGCTCAAGCGCGCGTTGGATCGTCGCCACAGACTCCTCGTCGTCGCGCCCCGAGTAGAACTCCGACATGCCCATGCAGCCCAGCCCCAGCGCCGAGACCTTCAGGCCGCTCCTGCCCAACTCTCTCTGCTCCATCCATAGCCCCCTTCTCTATTCGTCCGCGGATTGTTTGTTTGCGCGATTATACGCCAGCCGCGACCGTTTGAGTTACTATCACGGAGGTTATGGAGAAGCTGAGCCGCAAAGATTACGTCCGCGCGTCGGCGTTGGGCGAGTACGTCTTCTGCGCGCGCGCTTGGTGGCTGAGGCGCGAGGGCGTCGAGCCAACGCGCGGCGGCGAGGCGCGCGTACTCCCCGCCGAAGACCGGGTGCCCCCCGGTCCGGACGGTCAGCGCGGCGACCGCCGTGGACGACGCGGGCGCGCCCAGCAGCCCGGCGAGCACCGCGACGATCTGGGCGACCTCGTCCGGACCC
>CAXTSK010000271.1:924-7321 GCA_964246655.1 uncultured Pyrinomonadaceae bacterium | reverse complement strand
TGCGCGAGGGCGGCGTCGTCTATCACACCTATTACGCCTTCGCGCGCCGCCTCGCCCGCAAGGCTCCTGCGGGAGTTGAGTGAGGACGCAGCAGAAAGTCTCAGAACAGTTTGAGGCCGCGCTGTTGCGTGCGCGCGAGGAGTTGGAGGAACTCTTCGCGGGGGATGAGGCGGGCGCCGAGGGCTTCCATGTGCGGGGTCATGACCTGTATGTCGAGCCAGCCGAGGCCGCGCGCGCGGAGGTGGCCTGTTAGGAAGAGCAGCGCGAGCTTCGAGGCGTTCGGGCGGAGGTGGAACATGCTCTCGCCTGCGAACGCGCCGCCCGCGTCCACGCCGTAGAGCCCGCCGACCAGCTCGCCGTCCTCCCACGCCTCGACGCTGTGCGCGCGGCCCAGGCGGTGGAACTCGCAGTAGCCGCGAATCATCCACGGCTTAATCCACGTCCCCCTTTCGTGCGCGCGCTCGACCTCCGCGCAGGCGCGTATGACGCGTTCGAAGGCCCGGTCGATGGTGAACTGAAGCCGCGTGCGCCTCTGCTCGCGCGCGAGGCTGCGCGGGACGTGCAGCTCTTCGAAGCAGAGCACGCCGCGCTCGGGCGGGCTGAACCAGAGCAGAGGGTAGCCGTCCACCGGCCACGGGAAGATGCCGCGCGCGTACGCCTCTTCGAGCAGCGCGGGCTCGGGGCGGCCGCCGACGGCGACGACGCCGTCGGGCGTCGCCGCGCGCGGGTCTGGGAAACGGCTCTCGGCCATGCACCTCATGATAAAGCAGAAGGGTGCTGGATGTTAGGTGCCGGGTTCTGGTTTGAAGTATGAACCCGGCACCCAACACCTGACACCCTTTCCCCCTTCCCCCCTTTGCCTTTAGAATCTCCCCATGCCGGAGCGCGAGCACGGGTTCGAGGAGGAGATCGCGACGGAGAGCCGCGAGCGGCTGAAGAAGCCGCCGCTCTACCGCGTCCTGCTGCACAACGACGACTTCACGACGATGGAGTTCGTCGTCGAAGTCCTCGTGCAGGTCTTCGGCAAGTCCGAGGGCGACGCCTTCGGCATCATGTGGGCCGTGCACACGCAGGGCGTCGGCGTCGCGGGCGTCTACACCTACGAGATCGCCGAGATGAAAATCGAGAAGGTCACGCAGATGGCGCGCGCCCGCGAGTTCCCGCTCCTTTGCACCGCCGAGGAAGAACCCCAGGACGACTGAGCGCATCTAAACGGGTTTCTGAACTGAAAGCCGCCCGAATGATAACTAAAGAACTGCAAGAAACCCTGAATTTCGCCGCGATGGAGGCGATCAAGCGGCGCCACGAGTACGTGACGCTCGAACACCTCCTCTACGCGCTGCTGCACGAGAGCACGGCCGCGAAGGTCGTCCGCCAGTGCGGCGGCGACGCGAACGCCCTGACGAAGGAGTTGGAGACGTTCCTCACCGAGAAGCTTGAGAGCGTCCCGGCTTCGAGCGACACGCTCCCCGAGTACACGGCCGCCTTCCAGCGCGTCGTCGAGTACGCGCTGCTTCAGGCCGAAGGCTCCGGGCAGAAGGAGGTTGACGGCGGCAACGTGCTGGCCGCGCTCTTCCAGTCGCCCAACTCGCACGCCGTCTACCTGCTCAAGAAGCAGGGCATCACGCGCCTCGACATCCTCAACTACCTCGCGCACGGCATCTCGAAGGTAGAGGGCAACGGCGCGGGCGGCGGCTTCGCGCACGAGGCCGAGGGTGAAGATTACGAGTCGGAGCAGGCGGCGCGCGACCCCTTGAAAGCCTTCGCCACCGACCTCGTCGCGCGCGCCTCCGAGGGGAAGATCGACCCGCTCATCGGGCGCGAAGCCGAGGTCGCGCGCACGATTCAAGTCCTCTGCCGCCGCCGCAAGAACAACCCCATCTACGTCGGCGACCCCGGCGTCGGCAAGACCGCCATCGCCGAGGGGCTCGCGCTCAAGATTCAAAAGGGCGAAGTGCCCGACGCGCTCAAAGGCGCCGAGGTCTTCTCGCTCGACATGGGCGCGCTGCTCGCCGGGACGAAGTACCGCGGCGAGTTCGAGCAGCGACTCAAGGCAGTCATCAACGCGCTCAAGAAGAAGGAGAACGTCATCCTCTTCATCGACGAGATACACACCATCGTCGGCGCGGGCGCCGTCTCGGGCGGCACGATGGACGCCTCGAACATCATCAAGCCGGTGCTCGCCTCCGGCGAGATGCGCTGCATCGGCTCGACGACCTACCCCGAGTACAAGGCGGCGTTTGAACGTGACCGCGCGCTCGCCCGCCGCTTCCAGAAGATAGAGATCTCGGAGCCCACGCTCGAAGACACCGTCAAGATTATCGAAGGCTTGAAGAAGCTCTACGAGGAGGCGCACGGCGTCACCTACACGGCCGAGGCTTTGCGCGCCGCGGCGGAGCTGGCCGCCAAGCACATCCACGACCGCTTTCTCCCCGACAAGGCCATCGACGTGATCGACGAGGTCGGCGCGATGGTCAAGCTGATGTCCGCCGACGAGCGCCCCGCCGAGATCGGCGTCCACGAGATTGAAACGGTCGTCGCCCGCATGGCGAAGATTCCGCCGCGCACCATCAAGGGGACGGAGAAAGATCGCCTCCAACATCTTGACACGGCGCTCAAGGGCGTCATCTACGGCCAGGAGCACGCCATCGCGCAGCTCGTGAGCGCCATCAAGCTCTCGCGCTCGGGGCTCGGCCACCCGGACAAGCCCATCGGCTCGTTCCTCTTCTCCGGCCCGACGGGCGTCGGCAAGACGGAACTCGCCAAGCAGCTCGCGCTCGCCTTGGGAGTCGAGTTCATCCGCTTCGACATGTCGGAGTACGCCGAGCCGCACACCGTCTCGCGCCTCATCGGCGCGCCGCCCGGCTACGTCGGCTTCGACCAGGGCGGGCTCTTGACCGACGCCGTCAACAAGACGCCGTACGCCGTCGTCGTCCTCGACGAGATCGAGAAGGCGCACCCGAACCTCTTCAACATCCTGTTGCAGGTCATGGATCACGCGACGCTCACCGACAACAACGGCAAGCGCGCGGACTTCCACAACGTCATCCTCATCATGACGACGAACGCCGGCGCGCGCGAGATGTCGGACGCGAAGATCGGTTTTCAGAAGGGGCAGGAGGGCTTATCGCAAGGTCAGGGTCGCGGGGCGATTGAGCGCACGTTCAGCCCCGAGTTCCGCAACCGGCTCGACGCGTGGATCGCGTTCGCGCCGCTCACGTTCGAGACCATCGAGCGCGTCGTGGACAAGTTCATCAACGAGGTGCGCGCGCAGCTCGTCGAGAAGAAGGTCGAGCTGAAGCTCACCACCTACGCGCGCCGCTGGCTGGCCGAGCACGGCTACGACAAGCAGATGGGCGCCCGCCCCATGTCGCGCCTCATTCAGGAGAAGATCAAGGCGCCGCTCGCCGAAGAGATTCTCTTCGGCCGCCTGCAACACGGCGGCACGGCCGTCGTCAGCGTCCCCGACACCGACATCCGCATCGAGGTCATCGAGCACCAGGGCGGGAGCCCGGCCGTGAAGGAGGGCTCCGTACACACTTGGAAGGAGGAATGATGAAAGACGGCGTGCCTTTCATCATCCCTCCTTTAGTGTTTGACCTTACGCCCTCCCTCACGGCCGGGCTCCCGCTTCGTCACCTGGCGCGCTTGAAGAACGGTATGACTTCGTCCGAATAGTACGGCTCCTGCGTGCACCAGAAGACGTAGTCCACCTTGAGATAGTCGGTCGCGAAGTCGAGCAGTTCGGGGAGGGTCACGCGCTTCCCGGTCTGTGGATTCACGTCCTCGTAGTTCCCGTCCTGCACCGCGATCCCCGTGGTGACGACTCCCGACGCTTCCCTGATTAGAGGGTAGGAGTGATTCCGTTGCCCGCGGCGGTTTGGCAGAAGGTCCGGGCCGCCGACGCCGACCTTCAGCGCCTTCGCGGCCTTGTAGACCGCGCGCAGGTAGCCCCTGTCCTTCGCGGGCAGCCGTTCGCCGGGCATGAAGTTGGCGTACTGCATCACGACCGATTTAGGGAACGCGCGCCTCAGAGCCTTCATGTTCGTGATGACGGCGTCGCGGTAGATTTCGAAAGAGTAGCCCTTGGGGAACAGGCGCCCGCTGTGGCCGAAATCGACGGCCGTCTCCGCGAGGTTGACGCCTTCGACGCGGCCGTCAAACTCTTTCCCCAGCGCGTCGAGCAATCTGTGGAATCTCTCCTGCACCGCGGGGTCCCAACGCCTCGCCATCCAGCCGCCGACCACGGCCCGCGACTCGTCGTCGTCCTTTATGTTGTAATGCTTCTCCGCGCCGCCGTTGTAGACAGGGTCTTGCAGCAGGTAGCGCGGCACGTTGATCCGCGACTCGCTGAAGGTGACATCCTGAATCTGGACGAAGAGCCTCTTCCCCTTCGAGGTCAGGAAGGCCAAGTCGTCGCGGACGGGACTGAAGTCGTACTTGTCCTTCTCCGGCTCAAGCTGACGCCAGGAGTATGCGACCTGCGCGCCCTCCAGCGCCTTCGTCTCAAGGAACGACGACGCCTCCCGAAGCTTCTCCCTGTCCTGCCCGAAGAAGACGTAATGATGCACCGGCCCGGCGCCGGCCGCGGCGCAGCAGACCCAGACGAGCAGCGCGCACGCCGCCACGTTGCGGACGTTAATCATGCCGAATCCTCCTCCTCAGCACGGCGGGTCGGGCGCGCTCACTTCTTCGCCCCGGCCTTCGCGCGCCACTCGTGCCGGTGCTCGGCCATGTAGCGCTTCATCGAGTCGGGCAGGTAGTCCTCCTCGGCGTCCCTGTACTCCATCCCCTTCGACACGGCCCAACGCGCCAGCCACGAGTTGCCGTTCGAGCCCGTGTACGTGTCCGCAAGCTGATAGGCTTCGTCGCGTGTCGCCTCGTCGAGCGTGACGAACGAGTAGCCGCGCCGCTTCAACATCGCCGCGAGGTCGCCGAAGCAGTGCGCGTTCAGGACGCCGCCCGTGAGCATCAAGACCTGCGGTATCTCACGCCCGACGACCTGGCGCGAGTAGCCTTCGTAGAACTCGAACATGCGCTCCATGTACGCGACGTACTCCGCGCGCAGGGAGGCGGCCCCCGCCTCGTCGTCGCGCGTGAGCGCGTCGGCGTACGCGCGATTGAAGAGCCAGTCCATGTTGTCCACGGTGACGGGGTGGATGCGGTAGCCGCGCTCGCGCAGAAACTTCTCGACCGCCGCCTTCGCCTCGGGCGTCGCGCCCGTGTTCAGGTACGGATAGCTGAAGTAGCGAACCTTGCCGCCGCGCTCCGCGGCCAGCTTCGAGAGCAGTTGGTCGCCGCTCACCACGTCCGCCTTGAACTCTTCGACCGAAGTCTTATACAGATCCGTGTGGTGCGCGGTCTCGTTGCCCAGCTCGTGGCCCGCGGCGAGCCAGTCGCGCAACGCCGCGACGCGCACCTCGTGCTCGGCGCCTCCCTCGCGGTAGAGCATCGACTCGTTGACGAAGCCGACCGCGCGCACGTCGTTCTCTTTGAGCGAGCGCAGCAGCCTGTGCATCATGTTCGAGAGGGTGCGCGGCTCGTCGGCGTACCCGGGGAAGTTGACGAAGGTCACCGCGACCTCGCGCCGCGGCGGGGCGGCGGCAGGCGTGGGGACGGAGGGGTGAGCTTCGGCGTGCGTGGGCGTGCGTTGCGCGACGAGCGCCCCGAAAAGAAGTGCGAAGGCTAAGGCCAAAGCCGCGAAGGGCCGGCGCGTGTAAGTGTGTGTGTCGTGGTTGACGAGTCTCTGTATGCGCTGCATGAGTGAACCTCCGTTGGCTGCTAAGGCCAGCGCCGCCGGGGGCGTCTGCGCGCCGCGCAGTTGTTCGAGCGCGGCGAGCGCGCGCGCGTAAGAGAGCGCGTCGCCCATCGCCTCCACCGCCGCGTCGTCGCAGGCGTGCTCCCGCTCGGCGCGGACGCGCGCGGAGAGCCACCACGCCGCCGGGTGGTAGAACAGAAGCGTCTCGACCGCCGTCTGGAGCAGGTTCACCGCATAGTCGTAGCGGCGGACGTGCGCCAGCTCGTGCGCGAGCACGGCCTCCAACTGCTGCGGCGTGAGCCCCAAGAGGGCGCCTGCCGGGATGAGTATGACCGGCCTCAGGTGTCCGACGACCGTCGGCACTTCGACGAGCGCCGAGCGGCACAGACGCACCGCGCGCGACACGCGCAGCCGCCCCGACACGCGCGCGAGAAGTTCTTCGAAACGACGGGGCACGGGCATGGCGCTCCGCTTAAGCCTGAGCACCAGCAGCCACGCGCCGACCATGCGAGACGCGAGCAGAAGCACGCCCGACAACCAGGCGCAGACGAGCCACGGCAGCAGCGCTGTCAGACGCTCCTCCGCCCAACCCCTCCACGTCAACGCCGCCGGCACGAAGGACGACGGCGAGCCTTTGGC
>CAXTSK010000271.1:0-914 GCA_964246655.1 uncultured Pyrinomonadaceae bacterium | reverse complement strand
CCCCCCCCCCCCCCCCCCCCGCCCCCGCCGCCCCGGCGGCCGCGCGCCCGGCGGCCCAACCCCCCCCCCGCGCCCCCCCCCCCGACCCGCCGCCCGCGTCCGCCCAAGCCCCCTCCGGCCGGACGGACTCGCGCGCGAAGAGGCCACGTCCCGTATGTGGGGAGAGACCCGCCGTCAGCACGGGCAGCAGGAGCAGCAGGAGCAGCGCCGCCACCCCGCCCGCGTAGCGGACGTTGGCCGCGCGCCTCGGCACGAGCGCCGCGAAGCACGCGTACAGGACGGCGACGAGCGCCCCCTGCCACAGCGAGTGGACGAGCGCCCAACCCGCGGCGTCGAGCAGAGACTTAAGCGTCGGCGTCATCTCTGTCATCAACGCTCCTTCCTTTCCAACTCGTCGAGCATCCGCCTGATCTCCGACAGCTCTTCGGCCGAGGCGCGCTCGGTCGAGAGCGCCTGCATGACGAGCTTCTTCGCCGAGCCGTCGAACGCCTTCCGCAGGAGGTCGCCGACGAGCCGCCGCTGCGTCTCGTCCTCGGGCGCGGCCGGCTCATACCGGTGCGCACGCTCGCTCTCGTCCCTCACGACCAAACCTTTCTCCGCCATGATCTGCATCAGCTTGAGGACGGTCGTGTAACCCGTCGTCTTGCTCTCGCCGAATGTTTCGAAGACTTCCCGCACGGTGCTGGGGCCGCGCCGCCAGAGCACCTTGAGGATTTCCAGCTCCGCGTCCGTCGGGCGCGGAAGTTCCGTTTCAGGCATTGCAATACCTCACCGCAGACTCAAGTCGCCGACACCCTACTACGAAGAAGTTCGTACTGTCAACGAAAATCTTCGTACTTAGTTGACAGGGTGCACCTTAAAATCTCTAAGTGTAAGAATAGTTGACGTTAGCTTTTACCAGCGGTGGTAGGCGG
>CAXTSK010000270.1:0-7324 GCA_964246655.1 uncultured Pyrinomonadaceae bacterium | reverse complement strand
CCGTCGAAGCTTCGTGCATGACGGCGGGGAGAGTCGGTTGCGCCATGGCCTGTTCGAGGCCGTGGCGGAAAAACCTCTGCGCGACGTAGATGAAGCTGTCCTGAAAGTCGTAACAGGCGGGCGCGAACAGCGTGCCCCGGCTGGAAACGGGCAGCGAGGCGCACCCGCCGAAGTGCAGGATCGCGTACTTGCAATCTTTGCAATCCTCAATCGTGGCCGGAGACCTGTTGAGCCACTGGTCGTTCAGAGAATTTAAGACCGGCCCCGCCTCGGAGTAAGTGCCGGTCTGATGTCCCAACATCCCTACGGAGTCCCAGCAGGTGTAGATCTTCCAGAACGGGTCGAAGATGTAGAGGCCCGTCGTCGCCGCGCACGGCTCGATGCTGCCGTTGAGCAGCCCCAACAGTTTCCCCCTCATGTACGACTGGAGCTTGGCCTTGATCCCGTCGTCGGGCACCTCCAGGCGTAACTCGTCCTGCAAGGGATCGAACCCCTCCCCGGACTCCGCCGCGGCCGCGGCCTTCGCCAGCCTTTCCGCCACCACGTCCTCCGAAATCTTCGACAACTCCCTGTGCATGTCGTGGGTCGCCATCATCGGGTGCTGGGGAGTCTCCGCGCCCTTGTGGAACATGTGGATGGGGTAGGTGTAGAGGTTGAAGTTCGGGTGCTCGTGGAGCTTCTCCCGCTTCAACTCGTCGGCCAGCTCCCTCGTGCGGGAGACGTTGTTGTAATCGACGTGGTAGCGGCACGAGATTTTGACGCCCGTGTCGAGTGCGAGCTTGATGTTCTCGACGATGCGGTCGAACGTGCCACCCTTGTGCCGCGGTCCGATGCGCTTGCGGTTGTGAATCTCCTTCGGCCCGTCCAGCGTGATTTGCAGGAACCTGATCTTGCCGCTCGGCCCCAGGAGGTGCATGAAGTGTTGCAGATCGACGCCGTTGGTGATGGCCGAGAAGTGGTAGCCGCGCTCGGCACCCTTCTCGCAGATGTACTCGACGACCCCCAGGTTCTCCAGGGCGAGGGGCTCGCCGCCGTAGAGCGTGATGGAGCGGCACTGCGGGATGTGCTCGGGGTGGTCTACGAAGCGCTGTTGGTCGAGGATGTCCATGGACTTGTAGGCCGCGTCCACCATCTCCGGGGTCATGATGTTCTGCAAGACCTTCAGCTTACCCAACTGCACGCGCGTGTCGGTCTCGAAGCAGTAGGGGCAGCGCAGGTTGCACTCGTACGAGGGGACGAACATGAAGCCCGGCGGCGTGCTTTCGAGCTTCTTCCGGTGGAGGAACCCGGCGAGGCGCTCCATGTAGAGGCGCTCCTTCGCGGACGACATCTGGGTCAGGTATCCGCGTGACTTGAGCATCTCGACGGCGACGGGGGAGGGCTCGGGCTGCTCGCGGCCCGCCAGCGACTCCCTGACGATGTCGATGTCCTTGATGTGCCACGTGTGCTCGGGGTCAACGCGGTCGAGCAGGTATTGCACGAGCGAGGGCGAGACCTTATCGACCGCGCCCGAGTAGCCGTGGACGAGATAGTACTCGTCCGTCTCGGGGACGTGAATGTAGATCACGTAGTTGCTGGTCTTCATTTTTTTAACCCCTTCGTAGGAACAGGCGAGACGGGCCGATGCCGGCTAATGCCGACTGGCGAGGGTGGGAAGCGAGCCGGATAGAGATCGGGCTCGCGCGTCGGGTCTCACGCCGGAGGGTGGAACCCGTGGCCTGTTTGGTTACTGCAAAGGCTTGATAGCACTCACTCGTTAACTACGCGTGAGCGGGTGACGTGCTACGTGTTCCCTGATTGATGAGACTGACGAGGGTGCGTTAAAAAAACCCGCCCGCTGAAAGCGCTACGCGAGGTCGTACTTAAAGCGAGACGGATACACGAGGTCGTACTTAAAGCGAGACGGAATGGTCAGGACAGAGGCAGGAGAAGTCCCGTACCCGGGCATTTTGTATTAACAGAAAACGTGACCTGAAAGGTCGAAAGGCCGGTAAGCATCTACTGCACGCGCGCAGGGTAGCGCTCATGCGTGACTATGTCAAGATAATTTGCAAAACGTTGGATGTCGCACCTCAAATGTCTGCCTTTGCGGCGACGTTCACCATCGCCGCTCCCTAAGCCTTGATGGTTAAATGAGCCCGCCCTCAGGTTTCGGCGGGCAGCATGAGCGCCTCGGCGTGCGGGGGTAAGTCCACCTCTCCGGCGCCGGAGAGGACGAGGACGGTCGCGCCGTTCTCGCGCACGAGGTTCTGTGAACACGCTTGACGATTTCGGCCGCCCTGAGTCGTTAGATGGGAGCGAACCGATGGGCGTGGGACTCAAGTGCGGCGTCTAGGATGTAGATCTTCTACATGTTAGGGTGTAGAATGCTTACATGCCTAAGGAGACTCGCTACCGCAACAGGATAGAACTGCTTCAGGGGACGCTCGACCTGCTCGTCCTTCAGACTCTTCAGTGGGGGCCGCAGCACGGCTATGGCATCAGCCAGGCCATCCGTACCAACTCCGGCGACGTGCTGCGCGTAGACACCGGCTCGCTCTATCCGGCGCTCCACCGGCTGGAGCGCCAGGGGTGGGTCAGCTCCGAGTGGAAAGTCTCGGACAACAACCAGAGCGTTAAGGTGTACCGGCTCACGCCCGCGGGGAAGAAGCAGTTGGCGTCAGAGCGCTCGCGCTGGGAGCAGCTCTCGGAGGCCATCGCCCGCGCCTTGAACCCGCAGGGGGAAGGGGGCGAGGCGTGAGGCTATCGGGGCGACGGCGACGCGACGAGGAGTTGGACGAGGAGATACGAGCCCACCTGCGGATGGCCGTCCGCGAGCGCGTGGAGCGGGGCGAGACGCCCGAGCAGGCCGAGGCCGCCGCGCGGAGGGAGTTCGGCAACGTGACGCTGGTCAAGGAGGTCACGCGCGAGATGTGGGGCCGGGCGTGGCTCCGACAATTTATTCAAGACCTCAAGTACGGGCTGCGCACGATGCGCCGCAACCCCGGCTTCACCGCCGTCGCCGTCCTCACGCTCGCGCTGGGCATCGGCGCGAACACGGCGATCTTCAGCGTCGTCAACGCCGTGCTGCTGCGCCCGCTCCCTTACCGCGAACCGGCGCGGCTCGTGACCGTGCTCCACGACGGTTGGAAGCCGGTCGCCCCTGCGAACTTCCTCGACTGGCGGGAGCAGAGCCGCTCGTTCGAGTCGATGGCCGCCGCACAGTCTTGGAACCTGACCATGACGGGGCGCGACCAGCCCGAACAACTTAACGTCCTTCAGACCAGCGCCGAGATGTTTCAAGTGCTCGGGGTGAACGCGGCGCTCGGCCGCACGTACGCGGCCGGCGAGGATCGGCCGGGGCAAGAGCAAGTCGTAGTCCTCAGTCAACGCCTCTGGCTGCGGCGTTTCGGGGGCGACCGGAACGTGGTCGGCCGGCAGGTCATGCTCGACGGCAAGCCGTATACGGTCGTCGGCGTCATGCCGCCCGACTTCCAGTTCGCGCCCTTCTGGGCCATGCACGCCGAAGCCTGGCTGCCGCTCAACCTTGGCGAGAGGGTGAACGACAGGCGTGGGCAAAGTCTGCGCGTCTTCGCGCGGCTGAAGCCCGGCGTGACGCGCGAGCAGGCGCAGGCCGAGATGGAGGCCATCAGCAGGCGGCTCGAAGAGCAGTACCCGCGTGAGAACGAAGGGCTGACCATGTCGGTCGATTCGCTGCACGAGAAGGTGGTCGGGAAGTCGCGGCCCGCGCTGCTCGTCATCTTAGGGGCGGTCGGGTTCGTGCTCCTGATCGCCTGCGCCAACGTCGCCAACCTGATGCTGGCGAAGGCCGCCGTGCGCCGGAAGGAGATCGCCGTGCGCGTCGCGCTGGGGGCCGGGCGTGGGCGCGTCATCAGGCAGTTGCTCACGGAGAGCTTGATGCTCTCGCTCGCGGGCGGCGGCGCCGGGCTCCTGTTGGCCTACTGGGGCAACGCCGCCGTCGCCTCGCTCGGGCCGGACACGCTTCCGCGCGTCCAGACGGTGGGCCTCGACGCGGGCGTCCTCACGTTCACGCTGGGCCTGTCCGTCGTGGTAGGTCTTCTGTTCGGCCTCGCGCCCGCGCTGCGTTCGACGAAGACCGACCTGAACGTGTCGCTCAAGGACAGGGCGCGCGGCTCGACCTCCGACCGGCGGCACGACCGCGTCCGCCAACTCCTGGTCGTAGGCGAGATCGCGCTGTCGCTGGTGCTGCTGGTCGGCGGCGGGCTCATGATGCGCAGCTTCCTGCGGCTCACGTCGGTCGATCCGGGGTTCGACCCGCGCGGCGTGCTGACGGCGACGGTGCCGCTCGCGGGCTCGCGCTACTCGACGGACGAGCAGCGCGCCGCCTTCTTTCAACGGCTGACGACGCAGGTGAGCACGTTGCCGGGCGTCGAGTCGGCGAGCGCCATCAACCATCTACCTCTAGGCGGCGACGTGTGGACGTTCGGCTTCAACGTCGAAGGCCGCCCCGCGCCGCCGGGCGCCGAACGGCCGGGCGCGGTCTACCGCGTGGTACGTCCCGACTACTTCCGGACGATGGGCGCGGCGCTTTTGAAGGGGCGTGATTTTACGGAGCGCGACGACGCCTCCGCGCCCGGCGTGGTCATCGTCAACGAGGCGCTCGCGCGCCGGCAGTGGCCGGGCGAAGAGCCTCTGGGGCAGAGGATCACGGTGGGCGGCGAGGGCGCGAAGCCGCGCGAGGTGGTCGGCGTGGTGAGGGACTTGAAGCAGGGCGAGTGGTCGTCGGAGCCGAAGCCGGAGATGTACCTGCCGCACGCACAGGGCGCCTCCCCGCGGAGTATGACTCTGGTGGTTCGTGCTGCTTCCGACCTGTCGGCCGTCGAGCCGCTGGTTCGGCGTGAGGTGTGG
The DNA here is from genome assembly GCA_964246655.1 of uncultured Pyrinomonadaceae bacterium. Taxonomy (GTDB): domain Bacteria; phylum Acidobacteriota; class Blastocatellia; order Pyrinomonadales; family Pyrinomonadaceae; genus QHXN01. Next base: position 2,455 of record CAXTSK010000270.1, on the reverse strand, counting down.
GCGATAGACAAAGACCTGCCGGTCTCTCAGGTTAAGAGTATGGAGGAGGTGGTCGCCGCGTCGGTGGGACAGCAGCGCTTCAACACGCTCCTCATCGGGGGGTTCGCGGCGGCGGCCCTGCTCCTGGCGGCGGCCGGCGTCTACGGGGTGATGAGTTACATGGTGGCGGAGAGGACGCACGAGATCGGCGTGCGGATGGCGCTCGGCGCGCGCGGGCGTGACGTGCTCGGGATGGTCATCGGGCAGGGGCTCGTGCTGACGCTCTTCGGGCTGGCCGTCGGGCTGGCCGGGGCGTTAGCCCTGGCGCGCGTGATGAACGGCATTCTCTACGAAGTCTCCGCCACAGACCCGCTCGTCTTCGGCGCGGTGGCGGGAGTGCTGACGCTCTCGGCGCTCCTGGCGTGCTACGTCCCCGCGCGCCGCGCGACGAAGGTGGACCCGATGCTGGCGCTCCGCCACGAGTGACGGCGGCGCGTCGTTTACTCGTACCGCAAAGCGATCAAAGGGTCGAAGCGCGTCGCCCGACGCGCCGGTATGTAGCAGGCCAGTAACGAGACGGCAGTCAACAGCAGCGCGACGGCCGCGAACGTCAGCGGGTCGGACGCCGACACCCCGTAGAGCAGGCTCGCCATCAGGCGCGTCAGGCCGAGCGCCGCGAGCAGCCCCAGCCCCACGCCCGCGAGCACCGGCAAGAGTCCCTGCCCGATCACCAGCCTCAGCACGTCGCCGGCCTGCGCGCCCAACGCCATGCGCAGTCCAATCTCGTGTGTGCGCCGCGCCGTCGAGTAGCTCACCACACCGTAGATGCCGACCGCGGCGAGGGCGAGGGCCAGCGCGGCGAAGAGGCCCAGCAGGAGCATGACGAATCGCTCGCGCGCCAGCGACTCGTAGAACACGTCCCGCATGGTCTTCACATCGTAGACCGGCAGGCTCGGGTCGAGCGCGCGAATCTGCTCGCGGACGGCCCCGGCGAGCGCCCGCGGGTCGCCCGACGCACGCACCACCAGCGTCATCTCGTCCTGCGCCGACTGTAGGTGCGACTGGTAGACTTCCGGTCTCACCTCGGCGCTCAGGCTGTCCTGCTTCTCGTCCCCGACGACGCCGATGATCGTCTCCCACGCGCCCTCCTGTTCGGGCTTGGTGAATTTGAGATGCTTGCCGATGGGGTCTTCGCCCGGGAAGTATCGGCGGGCGAGGGCGTCGTTGACGATGATTGTCGGCTGTCCCTGTTCGATATCAGAGTTGTTAAAAGAACGCCCCCGAAGCAGCGGGAGGCCGATGGCGCGGAAGTAGTCGGGCGTGATCTCTTTGTGGCGCACCTCGCGCACGTAGTCTTCCGGCGGGCGGCCTTCGATGGTCATGTCGCCCGTCCAACGATACCCCTTCAAAGGGAGACGTGTCGTCGAGCCGACGGCCTCGACGCCGGGCAGGCCACCGACGAGCTGCTCGGCCCGCTCGAAGAAGGCCCTCTGCTTAACGTCCTCCTTGTATCCCTCGCGCGGCAGCGACACCCTGAGCGTTAGTGTGTTGTTCGGGTCGAAGCCGGGGTCAACCTTCTGCAAACGTAGAAAGCTCCGCACCGTCAACCCGGCGCCCGCGGCCAGCACGAGCGCAATCGAGACTTCGGCGACCACGAGATAGCCCCGCGCGCTCCGGCCCGACCCCGTCGCGCCCTTCTGCCCGCCCTCTTTGAGCGCGGAGACCAGGCGCGGCCGCATGCTCTGGAGCGCGGGCGCGAGGCCGGTGAGCAGGGTCGTCAGCAGCGCGGCGGCGAGGGTGAAGCCGAGCACGCGCCAGTCGAGCCGCAACTCGTCGAGCCGTGGGATGTCGTCGGGGCCGAAGGTGACGAGCCTTGAACCAGACCGCGAGCAGAAGCCCCGCGCCCGCGCCCGCGAGCGCGAGCAGAAGGCTCTCGGTCAGGAGTTGCCGCATGACCCTCCCACGCCCCGCGCCCAGCGCCATGCGGACGGCCACCTCCCGCGCCCGCGCCGCCGCGCGCGAGAGCAGCAGGTTGGCGACGTTCGCGCACGCGATGAGGAGCACGAACGCGACGGCCGCCAGCAGCACGACGAGCGGGAGACGTACGTCGGAAACGATCCACTCCTGAAGCGGCCCGAGGCCGACCCCCATCTGCGTGTTCGTGTCCGGGTATTGTGCTTCGAGCCGCGCGGCGATGGCCTGCATCTCCGCGCGCGCCGCTTCCAACGTCACGCCGGGTTTCAATCGGCCGACCGCGCGCAAGAAATGCGGGCGTCGCAGCTTCGCGATACTCTCCTGCTTCCACCCCATCGGCACCCACATCTCCGCCTCTTTCGAAGGGAAGTAGAAGCCCGGGGGCATGACGCCGACGACCTCACGCCCCACCCCGTCGAGCGTGATGACGCGGCCGACGACTTTCGGGTCTGCGCCGAAGCGTCGCCGCCACAGCCCGTAGCTCAGGACGACGATCCCGTCC
>CAXTSK010000269.1:5449-7327 GCA_964246655.1 uncultured Pyrinomonadaceae bacterium | reverse complement strand
GCCCAGGGCGGGGTCGTGCTGCCACTCGAGGCCTCGATGGTCTCGTTCGAGGTGACGTGGGCATAAGCCGCGTTCGGGTCGAGCTTCAGCTCGTCCTGCGCGGGGATGCGTTTGTAGCCGGAGTCGGCCATGTCGGCGGCGACGCTTGTGCCGCCGACGCGCTTCGCCTCCTTGATGGCCTTCTTGCCCCAGCTCCCCGTGATGATGTAGTCGGCGCTCGCGCCGTCGGGCAGGAAGTTCATCGGCACCATCGAGAACTGGAGGCTCGCGCCGCCTTGCAGGAAGAGCACGCGATAGCCCTCGGGTATCCCGAGCAAGCCGCGCAGGCCCGCTTCGGCCCCGTCGATGATGGCCTGGAAGGGCTTCGAGCGATGGCTGATCTCCATCACGCTCATCCCGACGCCGGGCAGACTCAACATCTCCTCCCGCGCCCGCTCAAGCACCGGCACCGGCAGCACCGCCGGCCCCGCGCTGAAGTTAAAGTTTCTCTCGGTCATTGACTCACTCCGTTCGAGTGAATGGTGAATAGTAAATAGTGAATGGTAAGAGCCGTTCTTCTCCATTCACTATTTACTATTCACCATTCACGGGTTTCTGATTTCCAAAAGGCTCAACTCGATGATGTCGGCGTTGTCGGCCCTGAGTCTTTCGAGCACGTCCGAGGCGAGCGCGCCTTCGAGGTTGATGCGGGCGACGGCGGCCTCGGAGCCTTCGAAGATGACGTTCTCCATCTCCTGCACGTTGATCGACTCGGCGCGGATGCGGTCGAGGACGGAGGCCAGCACGCCGGGGCGGTCGCGGTGGCGCACGACGAGCGTGTGCGTCGAGGGCGTGCGGCGCGCGAGGTTGACGACGTTCGGGACGCGGCCCGTCTCCTTGAAGGTGCGGATGACGCGGACGGTCTCGGCGGCGATGGCCTCCTGCGCCTGTTCGGTCGAGGCGCCGATGTGGTGCGTGCCGTAAAGGTTCGGCTCGCGCGCGATGTCGTCTGTGAACTCGCCCGCGGCCACGGTCGGCTCGTTGGCGAACACGTCGAGCCCTGCGCGGATGTTCTTCTCACGCAGCGCGCGGCGCAAAGCCTCCTGGTCTACGACCTCGCCGCGCGTGGTGTTGACGAAGTAGGCGCCCTCTTTCATCGCGTTGAAGAAGTCGGAACCGATGAAGCCGCGCGTCTCCGGGTTGAGCGCGACGTGGACGCTGACGATGTCGGAGTCGCGCGCCACGTCCAGCAGATTCTCCCTGCGCTCGACGCCCAGTTCGGCCGCCGCCTCGTCCGTCAGGCTGCGGCTCCAAGCGATGACGTTCATCCCGAAGCCGCGCGCGCGCGTGACGACCTCGCGCCCGATCTGCCCCGTGCCGACGAGGCCGAGCGTGCGACCGAGAAGGCCGCGCGCCTTCGAGAACTCCTTCTTGTTCCACTTCCCTTCGCGGAGTTGGATGACGTTGTCGGCCACGCGGCGGTCTAAGGCGAGGATGAGCGCCATCGCCAGTTCCGCGACCGCCACGGAGTTCTTGCCCGGGCAGTTCGAGACGTAGACGCCGCGGCGCGAGGCGGCCGCCACGTCTATCGTGTTGTAGCCCGCGCCCGCGCGCACGATGAGTTTCAACGCGCCCGCGTCGAGCATCGGCTCGGTCACCTTCGTCCCGCGCACGACCAGCACGTCCGGCGCGTAAGCGCGGATAGCCTCGGCCAGCGCCTCGTCCTTCACGTCGGGCTGATACGAGAACTCGCACCCCGCGGCTTCGAGCCCGTCCTGCCCCGACTGTTCGAACTTGTCTGCGATGAGTACGCGCATGAGTTTTCCTTAGTGAGCAGTGAGCGGTGAGCAGTAAGCAGTTTGAAGAAATCGGCAAACATCCGGGTGTTCTCACACACAG
>CAXTSK010000269.1:0-5439 GCA_964246655.1 uncultured Pyrinomonadaceae bacterium | reverse complement strand
TCCGTATTAACTCAACCACTGCTCACCGCTCACTGCTCACTGCTCACTTTCAAATCGTATGAATCACAATCGCGTCGCGGAGCTTCGGCTCGAACCAGGTGGACTTGGGCGGCATGACGCCGCCGGCGTCCGAGACGCGCAGCAGGTCTTCGATGGAGGTCGGGTAGAGCGCGAAGGCCACGGCCGCCCGCCCCTCGTCCACCAGCCGCTCAAGCTCGGGCGTGCCGCGGATGCCGCCGACGAAGTCTATGCGCTTGTCGGTGCGCGGGTCTGCGACGCCGAGCACGGGGTCGAGCAGGTTGTTCTGCAAGAGGCTCACGTCGAGCGCCGCGGTCGGGTCGTCGGAGAGCGTGCGCGCCGACTCGTCCCGCAGGTTCAGGCCGTACCACTTGCCCTTGAGGTACATGTGCCAGTGACCGGCCTTGCCCGGCCCCTCGCGCTTCGCGTCCTCGGTGACGTTGAAGCGCGCGCGGACGGCTTCGAGAAACTCCTCTTCGCCGCGCCCGTTCAGGTCTTTGACGACGCGGTGGTAGGGGAGAATCTGCATCTGCTCGTCGGGGAAGACGACGGCGAGGAAGCGGTTATAAGACTCCTCGCCCGTGTGACTCGCGTTCTTCCCCTTCAACTCCGCGCGCGCGCGCGAAGCGCTGGCGGCGCGGTGGTGGCCGTCGGCGATGTAGAGCAGAGGGACTTCGGCGAAGCAGCGCGCGAGCTGTTCCGCGGACGACGCGCGCCAGACCGTGTGGCGCACGCCGTCTTCAGCCTCGAAGTCGTAGAGCGGTTCCGCTTTCGTCTCGGCCTCGACGAGCGCGTCGATGCGCCGGTCGGCGCGGTAGGTGAGAAAGACCGGCCCGGTCTGCGCGCGCAAAGTCAGGATGTGGCGCGTGCGGTCGTTCTCCTTGTCCGGGCGCGTGCGCTCGTGCTTGCGGATGATGTCCGTGTCGTACTCGTCCACGGAGAAGGCGGCGGCGACGCCCACCTGCGTGTGGTCGCCCATGACCAGTCGATAGATATAAAGGCTCGGCTCCTCCTCTTCGACAAGCGTGCCTTCGCGCTTGAACTTTTCGAAGTTCTCGCGGGCCTTCTCGTAGACCTCGTCCGAGTAGATGTGTGTGCCTTCGGGCAGGTCGATCTCGGGGCGCGAGACGTGCAGGAAGCTCAAAGGGTTCCCTGCGGCGAGCGCGCTCGCCTCGGCGGTGTTGACCACGTCGTAGGGGACGGCGGCGACCTGCTGAACCTTGTCCCGGGGCGGGCGCAGCGCGCGGAAAGGGTAGATGGCGGCCACGGCTGTTCGGCGCCTCCTTCGGCGGAAGTGGATTGCGTGTGTGGAACTTTAGGCTGTAAGCTTACCGACTGGACGCGCCTTTTGCCAAGCCGCCTTTGAGGATTTGAACTTTCAAATTTCAAATTTCAAATTGTTTGAGCCATGCCTCCGTGGTGGACTGCGAGACGCGTAAAGGGGGATTTCGATGACGGAGAGTCTTGCGAGCAAACACTGCGTGCCCTGCCATGGCGGCGTGCCACGCCTGAAGGGCGAGGAGATCGAGCCGCTGCTCGCGCAGCTACAGGGGTGGCGCGTGGACGAAGAGCACCACCTGTCGAAGGAGTACAAGTTCACGAACTTCGCCGACGCGCTCGACTTCGTGAACGGCGTCGGCCGCGTCGCCGAAGCGGAGGGCCATCACCCCGACATCGAGTTCGGCTGGGGCTACGCGCGCCTCAAAATCTACACGCACGCCATCGACGGCCTCAGCGAGAGCGACTTCGTCCTCGCCGCGCGCATCGACGCCGCCTGAATCCTGCGCCCGCCGACCTTCACGCGAGACACGAGGACGAACTTGATGCAGACCCAAAACAGCCTTCCCCCCGAAACGTTGGAGCCGCGTGGCGCGCTCTGCGTCGAGTGCCTCGCCCAGCTCGACGACGGCGGGCGTGTGCTCGACCGCACGGGCGCGGCGCTCTGTCGCGCGTGCGCCGCCGCCTTCTACACACCCTGCGCGGGCTGCGGCGGGCTCGTCCCCACGGACGAGGCGCTCGCGCGCCACGACACGGGCGACCTCAACTGCTTCGAGTGCTTCGGCCGCCCCGCATCCGACGACGGGACGGAGGCGCTCACGGACGAAGAGGTCGAACGGCTCGTCGCCGAATACGTCGCGCTGCACGAGGAGCTGAAGCGCCTCGACGCGCGCGCGTCGGAGATCAAGGAGCAGTTGAAGCGCGCGGCGACCGTCAGGCCCCGCGTCTCGAACGCGGTCGTGCTGCGCGCCGACGTGGGGAGCGTGCGTTGCAGCTACACTTCGAAGGCCGCCTACGACGCGGAGAAGCTCGCGGCGGCCGAAGCCCTGCTCGGCGCCCAAAGCTTCGCCGCGCTCTTCGAGCGCAAGGTGACCTTCTCGGCCGTCAAGAATCGTCTGGAAGAGTTCCTCTCCTCCGAAGACGACGCGACGGCCGCCGCCCGCGACGCCGTCCGCGCCGCCGAGTCCCGCACCGAAGTCGCCACGCTCACCGTCGTCGCGCCGCGCAAGAAGAAGTCGTCTTAAGTAATCTCCGCGCCGCGCCATGTCTCAACTTTCCCCCGAGACCTCTCCGACCTTCAAGACAGAACGTCCTCTCACGGCGCAGCGGCTCGCGCAATACGTGGCGCGCGGGCGCTGCGAGCGGCACATGCGCTACACGCTCTTCCCGTCGGAGGCGAAGGAACGGCTTGCGCGCTTTCGGTTGGAGTTCGAGCCGCTCTCGCCTTTGCTCTCGGGCGAGGGCCAACGGTTCGAGCGCGAGATGGTCGAGGAGTTGTCGGCGAGCGGCGTCGAAGTCCGCGACCTGACGAACGCCGACGCCGCGCACTTCGTCGCGGAGGTGGCGCGGCAGACCGCCGCACGCGTCTGCTACTACCAGCCGACCCTGCGCGGGCGCGTCGGCGGCTGGGAGTGCGAGGGCCGCGCCGACCTGATCGAAGTCGTCCGCGACGGCGCGCGCGCGTCCGCGACCGTCGTAGACTTCAAGGCGAGCGCGCGTGAGACGGTCGGCTTCCGCTTACAGGTCGCGTTCTACGCGCGGCTGCTCGCGCATGGTTTGAGCGAAGCCGGGCTCGTTGACGCGCCCGTGCGCGGGGCGATTGTCGCGCGTGAGACGGCGCTCCCCGCCGACGGCGCGTGGGAGACTTTCGACCTCGCGCTCTACGACGACGAGATCGAGCGGCTGGTGGCTTCGGAAGACTCCGACGTGGCGCGCGCCGTCCGCGCGGGCGACTCGCCGCGCTACCACCTGCGCGCCGCGTGCGACGGCTGCCCTTACAACGCGCTCTGCTTCGCGGACACGGCCGAGCGCGCAGACCTCTCGCTCGTCCCTCTGCTCACCGCGTCGGAGAAACGTGCGCTGCTCTCCGAAGGCATCACGTCGGCGCGCGCGCTCGCGTCGCTGTTGGAGTACGGCCGCAAGGAGATGACGACGGCCGCGGGCAAGGAGGAGGTCGTGCGCCGCGCCTCTTCGCGCTGGCCGCTCGCGGGGCGACTGCCCGTGCTCGTGCAGCGTGCGCGCGCGGCCGTCCGGCGGCTCGACCGTTCGGTCGAGTCGCGCCCGTACATCCTCGGCGCGGACTTCGGCTCGCTCCCCGATCCCGCCGAGCACCCCGGCCTCGTCCGCGTCTTCGTCGATGCGCAGCGCGACTACATACAGGACAGGCTCTACCTCCTCGCCGCGCGCGTCGTCAGCCCGCGCGTGACGATAGAACTCGTGGAGATGACTGGCGCGCCGCCCGACACGGACGCCGAGCGCGAGTTGCTCGTACGCTTCGTGCAGAAACTCCTGCCCGCGGTCGCGCGCGCGGCCGGTGCACAGATGGCGCCGATCCACTTCTACACCTTCGCGCCGCGCGGCGAGCGCGCCCTGCTCGACGCGCTCGCGCGACACTTCGACGCGCTCTGCGCCGTCCCGGCCTTCTACGACCTTCTGACTTCTTCCCCGGCGCTCACGCAGCCGATGGTCTCGCTCCTCTCCGAAGAGGTGCGCGCGCGTCTCAACCTCGCGCCCGTCTGCCAGAACCTCTACGAGACGGCCGCGGCGCTCGGCTTCGAATGGAAGAGTGAGGGCACGGACTTTCGCCGCACCTTCCGCGCGCGCGCCTTCGACAACCACCGCACCTTTATGCGCGATTCTTCGACGGGCGAGCTGCGCGCAGACTTCTCGAAAGTTGAAAGGGATGACGCCCAAGAAGACGCGCCGCCGTCCTTCGTGCGCGTCGAGTCGGCCGCGCGCTTCGGCGCGGAGATTCCGCTCGAATACGCGTACGCGGCGTGGGGGCTTCTGCACGAGGAGGCGGGTGACCATCGTCTTGCGCGCTCTCAGGTGCGCGGCTTCGTCGGCGTCGGCGTCGAACAGATACGCGACTTCGCGCTCGCGCGTGCGCGCGCGATGCAGCACGTCGAGGAGAGTTTCGTCTACAAGAACAGGCGCGTCGAGAAGGAACCGCTCGACCTCTCACGTCTCGGCGAGGTCGAGGCGGATCCGTCGGAAGTCCCCCTGAGCCGCTCGCTCGAAGACTTCCTTTTGCTTGAACACCACGCGTCGTTTCAGGAGCGCCTGCTTCACCTCGCGCTCCCGCCGCGCGAGCGCGCCGAGACGGGACGCACGGCCGTCATGCGCTGCGAGCGTTACGAGAAGGACGCAGAGAAAGTCGAACGCGCTCGGTTCAGCTTCGCGACGGCGGGAGGCGTCGAGTCCGCGGCGCAAGAGTCTCCGGCGCTCCGGCTGCGCGTCGGCGACTGGGTCGTGCTCAACCCCCTGACCGACGGCGAAGGGCGCTCGCTCGCGGGGCGGAGTCTCGTGCGCGGGCGCCTCGCGCTGGTCGAAGAGTTGGACGAGCGCGGCGCCGCGTTGCGGCTGTTGCCGCTGAGCTTCAAGAACTCGCCGTTCCGCTACAGGCATCAGCTCTTCGCGCCCGAGCCGGGCACGCTCTACACGGCCGACGAGATGGCCGACGACCTCAACTCCGACAAGTTCCTCGAAGCCTGCCGCAACGCGCGTCACAACCATTTCTACCGTTGGCTGAGCGACACGGAAGAGGGCAGGCGTCCCCGTGCCGTCCGACCCAAACGCCTGCGCGACGCGCAGCAGTTCGCGCGCCTCGCCGCACGCGCGCAGCAGCCGCACGGCCTGACCGAAGCGCAGGAGGAGGTCATCGGCTCGCACCTCGAAGAGCGCGTGCTTGTCCTGCAAGGCCCGCCCGGCACGGGCAAGAGCCACACGCTCGGCTTCGCCATCCTCTCGCGCATGCTCGCGCAGGCCACGCCCGCACGTCCCTTCCGCGTCGCCGTCCTCGCCAGGACGCACGCCGCCGTCAACGTCGCGCTCGAATCGGTCGCGAAGCGCACGCAGCAACTCCTTGATTGCGGATTGCGGAATTCGGATTGCGGATTGGAAGACAGCCGCGCTCTCATCAAT
>CAXTSK010000268.1:0-7406 GCA_964246655.1 uncultured Pyrinomonadaceae bacterium | reverse complement strand
GAGCTGCTGCCCGCGCTCGCCGCCGCGGCGGACGAGACCGACGACCTGGCCTTCGGCGCCCTGAACCTCGAATTCATCGTCGGCAAAGATAGCGGGCGGCTCTCCTTCTTCGCCCTCGACGCGCCGGTCAGCCTGCCCGAGATCTTCGCCGCGGCGGCGCGGCTCGACGCGTTGAAGACTTTGACGGAGGCGCGCGGTTTCAAAGACGAGGAGTTGCGCGCCGCCGCGCTGCTCGCTGCGGCGCGCGCGGTGCTGGCTCCGGTGCGCGCTGAGCTTTTGCGGCGCGGCGGCAAATGAAGGACAATCGGGCGCGTACCGATTTTGGATTTCGGATTGCGGAATGCGGATTGGAAATCAGATTTAAGATGGCGATGCCTTCGTCCCTCTTCAAATCCGAAATCCGAAATCCGCATTCCGCAATCGAACGGCGGTGAACGATGGAGAACGTGCGGAGACACATCCCCTTCTTCTCGCGGCGGCGCTGGGGCGTGAAGAACCTCGCGCCGTGGTCGAACATCGTCCAGCACACCTTCCACCAGTTCCACGAGAACGACCTCTTCACGCCGGCCGCGGCGATGAGTTACTTCGGGCTGCTGACGCTGTTTCCGGCGCTGCTCGTCATGCTCGTCATCGGCAACCGCTTCGCCGCGGGGAGCGAGGCGCTGACGCGCATCGTCGAAATCTACCCCGGCTCGCGCGAGTTCCTGCGCTCGACCATCAAGTCTCTGGCCGAGATCGGCTGGGGCGGCCTCGTCAGCGCCTTCGTCGTGACGCTCTGGGCCGGCTCGTGGGTCTTCGCCGTCATCGAGCGGGCGCTCAACCGCATCTGGGGGACGCGGCCGCGCGGCTTCATGCACGGCCGCGCGCTCACGCTCGGCATGATCGGCGCGGTCGGGCTCCTGCTCATCGCCTCGGTGTTCCTGACCTCCATCCTCGTCGGCCTCCAACAGCTCATCGACCAGCTGCCCGTCCGCATCGTGCGGCGGTCGGCCTGGATGACCTTCGCGGGCAACGCGTTCTGGCAGACGATCTTCGCGGCGGCGGGCGCGCTCGTCACCGTCGCGCTCTTCGCGGTCGTCTACCGGCTGGTGCCGAACGGGCGCGTGACGCTGCGCGACACGCTGCCGAGCGCCATCGTCGCGGGGCTTCTGTGGGAGGCGGCCAAGTACATCTTCGCGTCGAGCCTGCAATACTTCCACTACGACGAAATCTACGGCTCGGTCGGCGCGGTCGTCGCCGTACTCACGTGGAGCTACGTCTCCAGCCTCATCCTCATGTTCGGCGCGCAACTCTCCGTCGTCCTCCACCAGGAGCACGCCTCCGAAGAGATCGCGGCCGAGACTCCCGCATCACCCTCTTAGATAAATCGTTTGTAGACACTTGCGTTGCCTCTTTAACACAGAGACACGGAGACAAAGAGACACAGCTTATAGACTTATTGCTTCAAGCTGTGTCTCTTTGTCTCCGTGTCTCTGTGTTGAAAAAGTCTTCGCATCACAGGTCGTGGATGAGAGAGTAGACCGGTGACTATTTCCGAGTTTGATTATGAGCTTCCTGAAGAGTTAATCGCGCAGCACCCGCTTGAGCGGCGCGACGCGTCGCGGATGCTGTTCGTGAGCCGCGCGGAGGGGAGTTGGCGCGACGGGTCGTTCGCGGAGTTTCCTTCGGAGTTGAGGGAGGGTGACGCGGTCGTCGTCAACAACACGCGCGTCTTCCCGGCGCGGCTCGTCGGGCGGCGCGAGCTGACGGGCGGGCGCGTCGAACTCCTCCTCGTGCGGCGGCGCGAGGAGTTCGAAGGCGAGACGTGGGAAGTTTTAGCGAAGCCCGCGCGCAGGCTCGAAGCGGGGACGCGCGTGACGTTCGGTGACGGTCGTTTGAGCGCCGAGATGGTCGCGGCGGCTGAGGACGGCGTGGGGCGCGTCGTGCGCTTTCACGCGGACGGCGACTTCGACGCGCTGCTCGAAGAGTTCGGGCGGATGCCTCTGCCGCCTTACATCAAGCGTGACTCGGAAGACCTCGTGACGGCGGAGGAAGACCGCGAGCGTTACCAGACGGTCTACGCCGCCGCGCCCGGCGCCATCGCCGCGCCGACCGCGGGGCTGCACTTCACGCCGCGGGTCTTCGAACAGCTACGCGCGCGCGGCGTGCGCACGTGTGAGGTCACGCTCCACGTCGGCTACGGCACGTTCGCGCCCGTGCGCGCGGACGACCTGAGCGAGCACCGCGTCGCCGCCGAGCGCTTCGAGATAAGCGACGGGGCGGCCGAAGAGATTAACCTGACGAAGGCGTCGGGCGGGCGCGTCGTGGCCGTGGGGACGACGACCGTGCGCGCGCTCGAATCGGCGGTTGATGAGAGTGGTCGGGTCAGAGCGGGGCACGGCGAGACCGGGCTCACCATCACGCCCGGCTACCGCTTCCGCGCCGTGGACGCGATGCTGACGAACTTCCACCTGCCGCGGTCGTCGCTGCTCGTCCTGGTGAGCGTCTTCGCCGGCCGCGAGCTGGTGCTCTCGGCCTACCGCCACGCGGTCGCCGCCGGCTACCGCTTCTACAGCTACGGCGACTGCATGCTCATCGTCTAGTGAATGGTGAATGGTAAATAGTGAATGGCGGTTGAGTGTTCAACGGCACGGCGAAGTCCCCTATTTACCATTCACCATTTACCATTTACTATTTACCAGGGATGGCTGTGCTGAAGAAAATCCGCTCGCGGCTCTTCTCGACGGGCGCGGGCGAAGATGAGGAGGCCGGCGCCGACGGCGCGGTCAGGGCTCTGCGCGCGCAGAATCGCTACGACGTGCGGCCGCTCACCGTCGCGCAGCTCGACGAGTGCTGGCGCCTCGACCTGCGCTGCTTCGTGGACGGCGAGGCGTACAGCCGCGAGACCTTCGAGTACCTTTTGACCTCGCCCGACTCTGTCTCCTACCGGGCGGTGACGACCGACGGCACGATGGTCGGCTTCATCGTCGGCATCGTCGAGCCCGACCGCACGGGCCACATCACCACGCTCGGCGTCGCGCCCGAGCACCGGCGCCGCGGCATCGCCCAGCGCATGCTGCTCAAGGTCGAGGAGGGCTTCAAGCGCCGCGGCGTGCGCATCACGCGCCTCGAAGTCCGCTCGGTCAACGCCGGCGCGCAGGACCTCTACCAGAAGCTCGGCTTCGCCGTCACGCAGCGCCTCCCGCGCTACTACTCCAACGGCGGCGACGGCCTCCTCATGATCAAGTCATTAGTGTAAGCAAGAAAAACACAGAGACACAGCTTGTTGTCTTATGGCTTCAAAGCTGTATCTCTGTGTCTCCGTGTTGAAAGCCTTCCGCCTTACGCGGCTCGGAGGTTACGCGAGACGAGGTCGCTCATCTCGCGCGTGAGGGTTTCTCGGTCGGCGAAGAGTTCCCAGACGATGCCGTCGGCGGGCGGCTCGCCCTTCGAACGGACGCGTTGCGCGAGGCGGAAGCGTTCGGAGGGTGCGGGGTGTGTGTCGTCCTCGCTGGTCTTGCGTTCGAGCGATTCGCGGAAGGCCGCCTCAACGTCCCGCTCGACCTCCCCGCCCTTCGCCTCGGGCAGCTCGTAGAGATTCTGCAACGCGCGGCGCGCGGCGCCGGCCGCGTTGATCTCGCGCACGGCGAGGTGCTGGAACTCCGCGTCGCGGTAGATGACGTGCGTCAACCCCTCCTCGAAGGCGCGCGCGCCGTAGAGGTGGACGGCGACGCGGTCGGCCAGCATCTCCTGCAAGCGCGTCGCGCCGTGGCTGAGGCGGCGGAAGATGAAGTGGTAGGCGCGGATGAACTGGAAGGCGAGGTTGTACCAGACGGCCTGCCCGGCGGCCGCCATCGCGAAGGCGAACGTGAGCATGTCCTTGTTGACGCGCAGGGCCACGTCGCCGCCCGCCGTGTCGCGGTGGCTGAAGTGACCGTACTCGTGCGCGAGCACGGCGCGGAAGGCGTTCCGCGTGAAGCCGTTCAAGACGCCCACGCCGAGGATGAGGATGCGCACGGCCTTGTCCTGCCGCTTCTCGCCCGAGCTGCCGCGCTCGTAGACGGCGAGTTCCGTCCCCGGCGTCACGCGTATCTCGTCAACGGGTCGCGTGCCGACCGCCGCCGCCACCTCGCGCGTCAGAGCCCACAGCCCCGGCGCCTCCTCCTCGCGCAGCGGACGGCCCGGGTCTTCCTGCTCGTGCTTGACGAAGAAGGAGCGGACCATCTGATAGACGGTGATGGCCGCGCCCACGATCAGGATGAGGGCGAGCTTAATCGGGATGTACCCCACCACCAGCGTCGCGTAGGCGACCGCCGCCGCGGCGAGCAGGACGAGGCAGAGCACCACGGGCAGCGAGACGTAGTAGTAGAAACCCGCGAAGTTGATGAGCGCGCGATACCAGCGCCGCAGCGTCTCGTGGCGCCCGCCCGCCAACTCCTCGGGGTCGGCCGACTCAACAGTCTTCATCGTCAGACCCGAGAAGACCTTGCCGAGCGCGAAGAGCGCCAGCAGCCCGAGCGCCCACGCCGCCGCCGCGTAAAGCACCCAGTAGACGTAGCGCCAGACGCGCGCGCGCGTGCGGATGCCCGAGTCGAGGAACTGCTCGGCCGCCTCGTGCGGCAGCCCCAGCGCCTCGGCCTTTCCTATCTCCGACTCGGCCTGCACCCAGTGCTCGTCCATCGCCGCCTCGATGGCCCCGAAGTAGTGCGTAGCCAGATCGTCGGGGAACTTCTGTTTGAGCGTGCCGACGGCCTTGTGGAATGGCGCCTGGCGCTCCAGCTCCAGCGCGAGCTGCGCGACCACCGTGGGGTAGGAGGAGTCGGCCGACGAAGACATACGGTCGGCCTCCACGGCGAGGGTGAGCGCGCGCTCCTTCTCGGCCGCCGACGCCTGGTGTTCAGTGTCAGAGATGCCCAACGCCTGCGCGAGGCTGATGAAATTCTCCGGCGTGCGCTCAAGCGTCGCGGCCTTCTCAAGCAGCGCCAGCCCCTCTGCGCGCTTCCCCGACAGGGCCAGCGCCCCGCCCTGCCGCCTGAGCGCCGGCGTGAAGTCGGGCGCCTCCTTCCTCACCTCTGCGTAGAGGCGCGCGGCCTCCTCGTAGTTGGCGGCGTCGAACGCCTCGGTCGCCCGCTTGAAAGTTTCGAGCGAGTCCGGCGCGATGAGCTGAAGGTGCTCCCAAATCTTATGCTCCTTCTCCATGTCGCGCCGCGGCGGCTGCGCGCGCGCGGCGGCCGGGAGCAAAAGCAGCAGAAAAAGGAATGAGGCCAGGATGTTTCGGGGGCGCATGGGTCGTGCTTCGTTGTCCTTTCAGAAAAGAGGTGAGCCCCGCGCCTCTTCGTGGGAAGACATGGGGCTCGAAAGGATACCACGCGCGCGCGCGGGATTTCAGCCTCAGCTCTTGCGCAGCTCGGTCAGGACCTGCTTGGCGACCGACTTGAGCGTGTCGAAGACGCCGTTGCCCTTGGCGGCGATGGCCTCGTGGACGGGCTCGTCCTTGCGGCGGAGTTCGGCCACCATCTCGTCGGCCGGGATGACGTTCGGCAAATCGCGCTTGTTGAGTTGCAGCACGTAGGGAATCTTCGACAGGTCGTAGCCGTTGGCCTGTAGATTCTCTTCAAGGTTGTAGAGCGACTCGATGTTGGCGTCCATGCGCTCGTCCTGGCTATCGGCGACGAAGACAACGCCGTCCACGCCCTTCAGGATGAGCTTGCGCGAGGCGTCGTAGAAGACCTGCCCCGGCACCGTGTAGAGGTGAAAGCGCGTCTTGAAGCCGCGGACGGTGCCCAGTTCCAAAGGCATGAAGTCGAAGAAGAGCGTCCGGTCGGTCTCGGTCGCGAGCGAAATGAGCTTGCCCTTGGCCGTCGGCGCGGTCGTGTCGTAGATGTATTGCAGGTTGGTCGTCTTCCCGCACAGCCCCGGGCCGTAGTAGACGATCTTGCAGTTGATCTCTCGCGAAGCGTAGTTGATGAAAGTCATGGCACTCCGGTGACGAGTGAGCTTTTAGCTTTTAGCTTTTGGCTGTTGGCTAACTGCTTCCCGAACAAATGGCTTGGCTAACAGCTAAGAGCTAACAGCTCCCTGAATTAACTGAAGAGGCTGTCGATGTCGTCGTCGGTGATCTCGGCGAAGAGCGATTCCTCGCGTTCGCGGCGCTCGGCGTTGAGGCGTTCGAGTTCGTCGAAGAGGGAGGAGAGGTCGCGCGACGCCTGCTTGACGCGCAGCTTGACGAGGCCGAGACTGGAGCGCTCGTCGAAGACCACGACGAGCAGGACGCGGCCGATGATGCAGATGTGGATGCTCTCGCGCTCGCCCTCGTGCGAGAGCGTGGGGAACTCCCTCTCGCCGATGAGGCGCGCCATTCCGCCCGTGGCGGCGACGTTGCCGGCCGCCAGCGACGCCAGGCTCGTCGTGTCCAAATCGCCCACGTCGCCGTGGGTGGCGATCTGCTGGCCGTTCTTGTCCACGAGAAAGACGACGCGGGAGAAGGATTCGAGACACAGCTTGCCCAGGATGAGCCTGAGCTGTTGAAACTGCTGCTCGTGCATTATGATAGGCGTGTCTGTCATTCGTACACTGGCTCTCTATCTCGCAGGATACGGACGTTGGGTGAGCACCGGGGCAGGAAACAGGGGCGTCCGCCGAAGAGCTTAAATTGAAGGTATCAGGGGGCTTTGCCTTAGACTCCGGCGTTTGTGGGCGTGGACCGGGACGCTGTCCGCACAAGACCCCGGCGACACCACAAGAACTCTAGCATACGGCCAAAGATGACTTCAATAGTTTTTCTTTGGCCGTCTCTGTTTAACTCTCTATGGAGTCCGTGTAATCCCCTTAAATCCTACTTCCCCGTTGATTTAGACGCTTTCGTGTGTTAAAGTGCCGGAGGTCGGCGGCTTCCCTGTCCCCAGGGGAAGCGTTCTCTGAAAAGCGAGTGCTTCGCATGAGCGATCCAGTCATCAAGGGTGCAAAGAGAAGCTCCTCCCGCCCTGCACCGCACAGCGCTGCTCCCAAGGCTTCGGCTAAGGGTCGCAAGCTGACCGCAGAGGCCGCGAAGCCCAAGCCGAAGCGCGCGGCGGCCGCGAAGCCCCCTGTGCGAAAAGCCGCCCCCGCGAAGTCTTCCAACTCCAACAACAAATCGACCAAGACGGCGCGCCCGGCTGCAAAACAGACGGTGGCGGCGAAACCGTCGAAGAAACCTGCAAGTCCGCCCCGGCTGCCAAAGCCGGCGCGAAATCGCACGCGGCCCCTTCGAAAGCCGCGCCAGCAAAGAAAGTGGCGGCTCCGGCTAAGTCTCAACCCGGCAAGAGTTCGCCTGCCAAGTCTTCCAAGCCGTTGGCGGCCGCGCCGAAGCCCGCTCCCAGGCACGCGCCCGCGCCGCCCCGCCAGCCTTCGCGCGACGATGCGGCGGCGCTCGGCGATCTCCTGCTCGA
>CAXTSK010000267.1:0-7434 GCA_964246655.1 uncultured Pyrinomonadaceae bacterium | reverse complement strand
CGCCGCCACTTCCCGAAAGCACGACCTCGTGCAAGCGTTGGGCCGAGAGGCTCGTCGAGTACGCGCGTGCGGAGGATTTGTCGGCGGAGGCCGAGTACTGGCTCGCCGCGGCGGGCGCGCGGACGACGCGGCTGCCTCGCGACTACCCCGGCGGGGCGAACACGACGGCCTCGGCGCGCACCGTCGAAGTCTCGCTCGGCGAAGAGGAGACGGCAGCGCTGCTTCAGGCGTTGCCGCGCACGCACCGCGCGCAGGCGCAGGACGCGCTGCTCGCCGCGCTCGCGAGGAGCTTCAAAAAGTGGACGGGCTCTGCGTCGCTCCTGATCGACCTCGAAGGGCTCGGGCGCGAGCCCCTCTTCGACGGCGTAGACCTCTCGCGCACGGTCGGCTGGTTCACGCCGGTCTTCCCCGTGCTGTTGGACGTGAGCGGCGCGGCGGGGGTTGACGACAAACTGGCGCGCGTTAAAGAACGGCTCCGCGCAGTCCCGCGCGGCGGCGTCGGCTACGGTCTGCTCCGCTACCTGAGCCCGGACCTTGCGTTGGCCGAAAGGCTGCGCGCGCTGCCGCGGGCGGAAGTCATCTTTCTCTACCTCGGACAGTTCGACCGGGTCCTTCCGGAGTCTTCGCCGTACGCGTTGGCGCCGGAGTCGAGCGGCCCGCACTGCGACGCGCGCGAAGAGCGCAGCCACCTGCTCGAAGTGAGCGCGCAGGTCGTCGAAGGCAGGCTGCGGGCGCAGTGGGTCTACAGCGAGAACGTCCACCGCGCCGAGACGATAGAGGCTCTCGCGCGCGAGTTCGTCGAGGCCGTGCGCTCGCTGGTCGCGCCGCGCCCGGCGCGCGAAGAGAAGAAGTTCGCCGCGTCGGACTTCGCGGCCTTCGGCTGGAGTCAGGAAGACGTGGAAGGCATCGTCGCGCGGTTGGAACAGGCTTGAGTCCGCATCTCCCGCGACGAAGCAGACCGGGCAGGCCCGCCCGAACCGCTCTACCCGCATGAAAGGCGTCGAAGACTTCTACCCGCTCTCGCCCGCGCAGAAGGGGATACTCTTCGACGCGCTCTACTCCCCGAACACGCGCGTCTACTTCCAGCAGGTCAACTACCGCCTCGCCGGGCGGCTCGACGCCGCGGCCTTCGTGCGGGCGTGGGAGCGGGTGGTCGAACGTCACCCGAGTCTGCGGGCCTGCTTCTTCTGGGAGGGGTTTCGCGAGCCGATTCAGGTCGTGAGCGAGCGAGTGGAACTGACTATCGAGCAACACGACTGGCGCGGCCTGTCCGCCCCCATGCAGCAGTCACGTCTGGAAGAGTTCCTGCGCGCCGACCGCGCGAAGGGCTTCGACCTGTCGCGCCCGCCGCTCATGCGCTGCGCGCTCATCCGCCTCGACGACGAGACGCACAACTTCGTCTGGAGTTGCCACCACATCCTGCTCGACGGCTGGGCGGCCTACGTGACCAGTCAGGAGGTCGGCGCCTTTTACCAGGCGTTCGTTGACGGGCGGCGCCTGGAACTCGGGCCGCCGCCGCCGTACCGCGACTACATCGTCTGGCTGGGCCGGCAGAACCTCGACGCGGCCGAGGCGTTCTGGCGGCGTTCGCTCGAAGGGTTCACGCCCGGCGCGTCGCTCGTGACGGAGCATTGGTCTTCGGGCGTGCCCGATCAGGAGCAGGGTTACGGCGAGCAGCAGACGGCGCTCTCCGCGGCGACGACGCGCGCCCTGAATTCGCTCGCGAGGCAGCACCGCCTAACGTTGAACACGCTCGTGCAGGGCGCGTGGGCCTTGCTCTTGAGTCACTACGGCGGCCGGCGGGACGTTGCGTTCGGCGTGGTTGTCTCGGGCCGCCCGCCGGAGATCGCCGGGGTCGAGTCGATAGTCGGACTCTTCGTCAACACGCTGCCGATGCTCGTGCGCGTCGCGCCCGACGAGCCTTTGCGCGACTGGCTCAAGGGCTTGCAGGGGCGGCAACTTGAGATGCAGGGCTACGAGTACACGCCCCTCTTCGACATACAGCGCTGGGGCGGCGCGGCGCGCGGCGGGCCGCTGTTCGAGAGCATCCTCGCGTTCGAGAACTTCCCGGCGGCGGCCTTCTCGGGCGTGCGCGAAAAGGGGCTGGACGTGAGCGTCGAGTCCTCCTTCGAGAGGACGAGCTACCCCATCACCGTCATGGCCGCGCCCGGCCCGCCGCTCGCCGTGCGCGTCATTTACGACTCGCGGCGCGTGGACGCCGCGGCCGTCGCCCGCCTGCTCGCGCACCTGCGCTCCTTGCTTGAGAACATGGCGGCCAACGTCGAGCGACCCGTCTCGGCGTTGAGCGCGGTCATGGAGTCCGAGCGCGAAAAGCTCATCGAAGATTTTAACGCAGACCTCGAAGTCTATTAGCGCGCCGCGTGAAGTTATGAACGGCAAGCAAGAGGGCACCGGCAGGAGGCACGCCGTACTGTTAGGCGGGTTGGGCGGCGACTCGCACTCGGTCGGCCTCATCGTCCTGCGCGAGGCGCTGTCGGCGCACGGCTACCGCGTCCGCTACATCGGCACGCAGAACAGCCTCGAAGATTTTCTACACCTCGCGGGGCTCTGCAACGTCGCGATGATATCGAGCATGGACGGGCACGCGCGCTACTACCTGCGCGAGTTCCCGGCGCTCAAGGCACGGCTCGCCGCGAAGGACACGCTCTGGTATCTCGGGGGCAACCTGCACATCGGCGAGGGCCGCGGCTGCGAAAGAGATTTCATCGAGATGGGCTTCGACCGCGTCTTCGTGAAGTTCGTGGATTTGAGGAGCGTGCTCGAAATACTCGCGCGCGACCTGAACGGGGTCGAGGCCGTCGCGGACTACCCTTCGCTCTGGGAGCGTTCGCTCCCCGTCAACAAATGTCTGCCGGGCAGCGCGGCGGACGAGCGCGTGGAGCCGGAGACCTTCGAGCGCTGCCGGCGCGAAGTCCTCGGGAGTTGGAAGACGGGGGACGGCGTGCGGGGTCTGGACGAGAGCGCGCGCTTCCTGTGTGCGCAGTCTTCGTTTGCGCGCGCGCAGGCGCGGGTCAACGGCGACGCGCGCCACATCCTGATCCAGCCGCGCAGCGGCGTCCCGCTCATCGCCGACCAGGTCAAACTCTTCCGCGCGTTCAAGGGCGCGGGCGCCCGCGTGCTCTCCTATCAGGTGGACTCGCTGACCCGCAACAACAACTACGCGGGGGCGGAAGAGGCGATACGCGAGAGCCGCGCGACGGGCCGGCCCGTGCTCAACGGCTTCCCCGTCGTCAACCACGGCGTGCCCGGCATGCGTCAGGTCGTGCGGCAAGTGCGCGTGCCGCTCCAGACCCGCCACAGCACGCGCGACCCGCGCCTGCTCGCGGAGATATCTTACGCGGGTGGCGTCACCTCGTTCGAGGGCGGGGCCATCTGTTACAACATCCCTTACTATAAAGACTACCCGCTCGCCGACTCGGTCAACAACTGGCAGTACGTTGACCGCCTGACCGGCCTCTACCACGAGAAGTTCGGCATCGTCCTGGACCGCGAGTTCTTCGGCACGCTGACGGCCACGCTGATCCCGCCGTGCCTCGCCATCGTGACCAACATCGTCGAGGCGCTGCTGGCCGTCCGTCAGGGCGTCCGCTGCGTGAGCCTCGGCTACGCGGAGCAGGGGCACCGCGCGCAGGACATCGCGGCCGTGCGAACGATGCGCCGGATGGCGGGCGAACTCCTCGCCAACATGGGTTACAAGGACGTTCAGGTCAACACGGTCTTTTATCAGTACATGGCCGCCTTCCCCGCGGGCCGCGAGCGCTCGGCCGAACTCATTCGCAACTCCGCCACGACCGCGGCGCTCTCGGGCGCGACGCGCGTCATCGGCAAGACGCCCGTGGAGGCCGTCAGAATCCCCGAACTCAGAGACAACCTCGAAGGGATCAGCCTCATTCAACGCGGCGTGGCCGAGGCGGCCGAGTGCCGCGCCGACGAGGCGCGCGTCGGGAGCGAGTGCGACCTGATCCGCCGCGAGGTCGAGGCCATCTTCGAGAGCGTCATCTACTGCGGCGGCGGCGACCTCGCGCGGGGCGTCGCGGCCGGCTTCGAGAAGGGCTACATCGACATTCCCTTCTCGCCGAGCATCCACAACCGCGGCGAGGTGATGACGGCCCGCGACGTGGAAGGCGCGGTGCGCTTCCTCTCGACGGGCAACCTGCAACTCGGCGCGGAACTGCGCGAGTTCCACAGGGAGAAGGCGGCGGAGCGCCGGAGGGCGGAAGGGCTGCTCTCTCCCAGACAGGATTACCTTCTGGTCGAGAGCGACGTGTTGCGGGTGTCGCGCGGCCTCTACGAGCGCTGGCCGCTCTCCGCTTAGGGCGGGCGGGGGAGAGACGATGTGCGGTTTCGCCGGATTCGTTGACGGGCGCGAAGGGGAGCGCGCGTGCCCCGATCTGCTGGCGCGCATGACGGAGAAGCTTTCGCACCGCGGGCCGGACTCGGACGGCTACTTCGTCGAAGGCGCGGTCGGGCTCGGCTTCCGCCGCCTGAGCATCATCGACCGGGAGGGCGGCGACCAGCCCATCTTCAACGAAGACCGCTCCGTCGTGCTGATGTGCAACGGCGAGATTTACAACTACCGCGAGTTGAGAAAGGCGCTCGCCGGGAAAGGCCACCGCTTCCGCACGAACAGCGATGTCGAGGTCGTGCTTCATCTATATGAGGAGGAGGGGACCGAGTTCCTCAACAGGCTCAACGGCCAGTTCTCCTTCGTCATCTACGACCGGAAGGAGCGGAAGCTGTTCCTCGCCCGAGACCACTTCGGCATCAACCCCCTCTACTACACGTTCAAAGACGGCCTCTTCGTCTTCGCCTCGGAAGTCAAAGCCATCCTCGAACACCCGCGCGTCGAGCGGCGCGTAGACCTGACGGGCCTCGACCAGACTCTCTCCTTCCCCGGCCTCGTCAGCCCGCGCACGATGTTCGAAGGCATCCAGAGCCTCAAGAGCGGCCACTACCTCGTCGTCCGGGACTCGCAACTCAGGGCGGCCGAGTACTGGGACCTCGACTACCCGCGGGCCGGCGAGTGTTCGTACGACAGGCCCGAGAGCTACTACGTCGAAGAGTTGAGGGGCCTGCTCGCGCGGTCGGTCGAGTATCGCCTCCAGTCCGAGGTGCCGGTGGGCTTCTACCTGAGCGGCGGCCTCGACTCCTCGCTCATCGGGGCGCTCATGCGCGCGGTCTCGCCCGGGAGCCGCCGGCATTCGTTCTCCATCGGCTTCACGGACCAGAGGATATCCGAGACGAAGTACCAGAAGATGATGGCCGAGGTCGCCGACTCCGTCCACCACGAAATCATCTTCGACTGGCCCGAGATCGCCGGGCGGCTTTCGCAGATGATCTACCACTGTGAGTGCCCCGTGCGCGAGACTTACAACACGTGCTCGATGGCGCTCTCGGCCGCGGCCAAGGGCGCGGGCGTGAGCGTCGTCCTGTCCGGCGAGGGCGCCGACGAGCTTTTCGCGGGCTACGTCGGCTACCGCTTCGACAGGTTCCGCGGCAGCGGCCCGAAGGGCTACGACCTTGAGACGGCGCTCGAAGACGAGCTGCGCGAGCGGCTCTGGGGCGACAAAGACCTCTTCTACGAGAAGGACCATTACGCCCTCAAGGAGCTGAAGAAGGCTCTCTATTCGGACGCGCTCAACCGCGAGTTCGACGAGTTCGACTGCCTTAACTTCGGTGTCGTGAACAAGGAGCGGCTGCGCGGCCGGCACTTCGTCCACCAGCGCTCCTACCTGGATTTCAAGCTGCGCCTCTCCGACCACTTAATCTCCGACCACGGCGACCGCATGTCGCTCGCCAACGCTGTCGAGGCGCGCTACCCGTTCCTCGACATCGGCGTCGTCGGGTTCTCGACGCAGGCCCCGCCGGACTTGAAACTCCACGACTACACGGAGAAGTACATCCTCAAGAAGGCCGCCGAGGGCCTCCTCCCGCCCGAGATCGTGTCGCGGGAGAAGTTCGGCTTCCACGCGCCGGGCAGCCCTTACCTGCTGCGCCAAGGCGTCGAGTGGATTAACGACATGCTCTCGTACGAGCGCGTCAAGAGGCAGGGCTACTTCAACCCGGAAGTCGTCGCGCGCCTGCGCGAGCAGTACGCGCAGGACGGCTTCCGGCTCAACCTCCCGTTCGAGGACGACCTCCTCATCATCGTGCTGACCTTCGGAATCTTTCGCGACGTGTTCGGCATGCCGGACTTCAACTGACTAAGGTGGGCGAGAGTTATGAGTCGCGTTCAGGGCGGAAGCGTCCTCGGCGTCCTCGGCGGCATGGGGCCGCTGGCCTCGGCGGAGTTCGTCAGGACGATCTACGAGTACAGCGGCCGTGCGCACCAGAGCGATCAGGAGTCGCCGCGCGTCGTGCTCTACTCCGACCCGAGCATACCCGACCGGACGGAGGCGCTGCTGCGCGGCGAGGGCGAAGAGGTGCTCGAAAGGCTCGTCGAGTCGCTCGGGCGGCTGCGCGCGTTGGGCGCGACGCGCATCGTCATCTGCTGCATGACGATTCACTACCTCGTACCGAGGCTGCCGCGAGACTTGAGGGAGCGAATCATCCCGCTCGCCGACGTGATCTTCGAGCGCGTCGAGTCTCTGAGGAAGAGGCACCTCGTCATCTGTTCGAGCGGCACGCGCCGCCTGGGGCTGCTCGAAGCGCACGCGCGCTGGCGGCACGCGATGGACTACCTCATCTTCCCCGGCGACGCGGAACAGCACGAACTCCACAGCCTCATCTACGAGGTGAAGAGGAACCGCGGCGTCGGGCGCGCGTGCTCCTTCATCGAGTCGCTCCTGTCGGCGCACCGCGTCGATTCATTCGTCGCCGCCTGCTCGGAGATTCACCTGCTCACGAAGGCGTTCGAGCAATCCGGCGGCGGGCAGCCGCGCTACGGCTGCGTTGACCCCCTCTCAATCATAGCCAGACAGGTCGCGGAGCAGCATCTTTATGAGACATGAGAGTGTGACCGTCCTGTTCGACAGGGCCGCCGCGCGCGTCCCGTCCCGCGTCGCCGTCTCGCGCGGCGGCGGCGGACTCACGTACGCGGAGCTACAGTCGCGGGCCGGGCTGATTGCGCGGCGCCTGCTCTCCGGGGGCGCGGGCAAGGGCTCGGTCGTCGCCATCCTCCTCGACGACACGGTCACCGCCGTCACCTCGATCATCGCGGTGCTGAAGGCGTCCGCCGTCTTCGTGCCGCTCGACACGCGCATCCCCGCACTGCGCCTCGACGCGATGCTGGAGGACGTGTCGCCCGACTGGTTCATCACCGAGCGGAAGTTCCTAAACAGACTCGGCGCGTACGCCCCGGCCCGCGTGCTCTGCCTCGACGGGCAGCCGGACGCCTTCGCCGGTGACGGCGCGTGGGGGGTCGGGACGGGCGACAGCGGGCCGCCCGCGGGGGGCGGGGGGGAGGGCCCCCCC
>CAXTSK010000266.1:0-7444 GCA_964246655.1 uncultured Pyrinomonadaceae bacterium | reverse complement strand
CGGCCGTGCCCTGCCCGATCATGATGTCGAGCTGGTAGTCCTCCATCGCGGGGTACAAGACCTCTTCGATGGCGGGCGACATGCGGTGTATCTCGTCGATGAAGAGTACGTCGCCCTCTTGCAGGTTGGTGAGGAGCGCGGCGAGGTCGCCCGGCTTCTCGATGACCGGCCCGGCGGTCGAGCGCAGCTCCGCCCCCATCTCGTTGGCGATGATGACGGAGAGCGTAGTCTTGCCTAAGCCCGGCGGGCCGGTCAGGAGGACGTGGTCTAACGCCTCGCGGCGCTGGCGCGCGGCGCGGATGTAGATGCCGAGGTTCTCGGTCGCCTTCTTCTGCCCGATGTACTCGGCGAGCCGCGAGGGGCGCAGAGAGAGCTCGAACTGCCGCTCGTCTTCCACCGCCCCGCGCTCCCGCACGTTGCCGGGTTGGAGTTCTTCAGACATAAAGAATGAATGATGAATGATGAGCGATGAAGCACGAATCACAAGCAGCTTGCCTCTAATTCTAAATTCAGCGCTCATCATTCATCATTTCCCTTCATCCTTTCGACAACTGCCGCAGGCTGCGGCGCAGCAGCGTCTCGACAGAGAGGTCGCCGCCCTCCTGCATGGCGCCCGTGATGGCCTTCTCGGCGGCGGGCTTGGGGAAGCCGAGTTGGACGAGCGCGGCGAGCGTGTCCTCGCGCAAAGCGTCCTCGGACTGCGCCGCCGCCGCGCCGCCGGCCTCGATCCGCTCTTCGAGCGCGGGGCTGGAGAGCGCGGCCATCTTGTCGCGCAGCTCGATGACGAGCCGCTCGGCCGTCTTGCGGCCCACGCCCGGAATCGAGGTGATGCGCGCGTAGTTGCTCGTGCGGATAGCCATGACGATCTCGTCGGCGCTCATGCCGGAGAGCATCGCGACGGCCGACTTCGGGCCGATGCCGCTCACCGAGATGAGCAGCGTGAACAGCTCGCGCTCGCGCAACGTACGGAAGCCGAAGAGCTGGAGCGCCTCCTCGCGGACGTGCGTGTAGATTTGCAGTTGGACCAACGCGTTAGGCGGTTCGCCCAGGTCGTAAAAGGTCGTGACGGGTATCGTGACTTCGTAGCCGACGCCGCCTACGTCAACGATGACGCTCGTCGCGTGCTTCGCCCGCAGCGTCCCTGAAAGGTGTGCGATCATTCTTTACTTGCTTTGACGAGAGAAGGAATTTCGGGAGCGTCTCACGTTACCCGGCGATTTTAGATGAACCGTCGGCGGTCGGCAACGAGGGAGCGTAGACAGTAGTCGGTAGAAGAACCTTCGTCGCCCGAACCCTGCCTTTCTCATCCTCAACGTCCGACACGCGAAGCGCTACTGTCTCCTGTCTACTTCTTCTTCCGGTAGACCCCGTCGAAGGTGACGTTGACGCCGCCGCACTGCTTGTTGTCCGAGACGACGAGGTAGGGGCCGACGAGGCGCAGCGTCGCGCGGCAGTCCTCGGGGTCTTCGCCGAGCCTGAGGATGTTATCCACCGGCGTTCCCGTGCCCGAGAGTTCGCCGACGTGTGCGTTGGCGGGGTTGACCCCGACCCACGTCGCCTCGCCGCCGACGCTCAGCGTGCCCGCGCCCGCGCCGCGGCCGAGACGCACCTCGTCTTTGTGGAAGTTCCACGTCCCGAGCCACGAGGCGAGCGGCGGTGTCCGGGGAATCTCGACGGGGGCGAGGCGGTCGGCGGCGAGCCAGCCGACGGTCTCATACCCGCGCGCGGGCTGATACCACGCGCAGACCCATTCGCCGAACGTGCGTGAGGTGATGACCTCGTCGCCCGGGACGAGGTAAGCCTTCTGCCTGCACTTCGCGGCGGGGCCGGGGCAGCCCTCGTCTTCGCCGTAGAAGTAGGCGCGCAACCCCTTCTCCCCCTTCACGCGCGCGATCCCGAACTCCCCCGAGTCGCGCGTGAACGCGCCGTTGCGGCACCAGTTGGCGGGATTCTCGCCCTCCTCCTGCGCACGCGCTGTCGCCGCCGCACACCACAGCGCGAGCATGGCGAGCGACAACCTCTTACAAATTAGCTTCATCAATATTATCGTCCCCGGCTCATGACAGACTTCACGCGACGACGTGCAGTCTAGTCCAACCCGCGTGGGTTCGTCACACCAACGTCGGCCCTGTCGTTTTACCGCTTAAACGTGCGGCGGCGGCGTGCGTCTTTCCGCGGCGGGGGCGGGCGCGGTATACTCGGGGCCGCTGCTCTCCTCGGAAAAGGTTTTTGGATGAAGTCGGAGAAAATTTCTGAGCTGACGACGAGCCGCCTGAGCGTCTACCTGCGCTGCCTGAACCTTCTGGCCGCGGCCGGCATCAAGACCATCTCGTCACAGGCGCTCGCCGATCAGTTTCGCCTGAACTCGGCGCAGATACGGAAAGACCTGGCTCACTTCGGCGAGTTCGGGACGCGCGGCGTCGGCTACTCGGTGGGCGAGCTGCGCCGCCACTTGACGCAGATTCTCGGCCTTGACCGCGCGCATCGCGTTGGCATCGTCGGGGCGGGGAACCTCGGCACCGCGCTCGCCAACTACAACGGCTTCCGCGAGTCGAACTTCGAGGTCGTCGCGCTCTTCGACAACGACCGCGCGAAGATCGGGCGCAAGGTCGGCGCGGCCGAAACAGTCGTCCACGACGTACGCAAGCTCGCACGCGTCGTGCGCGACTGCGGCATCGACGTGGCGGTCGTCGCCGTGCCCGCGCGCGTCGCACAGCGCGTGCTGAACCAGATCATGTCGGCCGGCGTGAAGGCCGTCTTGAACTTCGCGCCCGTCCGCCTGCACGCGCGCCTCGGCGTGAAGGTGAAGACCGTGGACTTGACGATTTCGCTCGAATCGCTATCGTACTTCTTAGCGCGCCCACAGATCACTTGCGTCACCAACCCGCGCAGCCTTCTCCCCTACGAGGAGATCGCGCAGCGCGAGGAGCAGGAGTTGCAGCAGAGCTGACAAGGAGTTTCGTTATGTACCTGTTCTTGCTCAAAAAGGCACTTCCGTTCACGCTCACCTTCATCTTCGGCGCCGCGCTGAGCGGCCTCCTCGGACTGTTCGGCCATTCGGAGAAGAAGGCCGAGTCGTTCTCTTTCACTCGCACCTACGAGTTCGGTAGCCGCTGCCGCATGCGCCGCCAAAACCTCGTCGCCGAGTCGAAGCCGCTCGCCATTCTCTTCAAACCCGACGCGCGCTACACGGGCGTCGGCACAGACGCGTTGGACTCGGCGCGCGTGAACGTGACCTTCGGCGCCGACGGCGAGGTGAAGACGGTCAAGCCGCTCGCGTGTAGCTTCCACGAGCGTGATGAAGACTTGGTGCGCGTGAAGGTGATGTGGGAGGCTGTCGAGACGGCGGCCCGGGGGATTCGTTTCACGCCCGAGACCATTAACGGCATCCCCGTCACGGTCGAGCGCGAGGTCGAGATACGCTTCCTCACTAACTGAGGCGGCCTGAAGAGATTTTAATGGACGAGCAGACAGCCCGGCGCGAAATTATTCGCGTCGGACGGCTTATGTACGAGCGCTCCTACGTCGTCTCCTCGGACGGCAACGTCAGCGTGCGCCTCGAAGACGGCCGCGTCCTCGCCACGCCGACGCAGACCAACAAGGGGCGCATGACGGAGGACTCGCTCGCCCTCACGGATTTGGACGGCAAGCCGCTCAACGACCGCCGCGCGTCGTCAGAGCTGGCGATGCACCTGCTCATCTACCGCGAGCGTGCGGACGTGTCCTCGGTCTGCCACGCGCACCCACCACACGGCTCCGCCTTCGCCGTCGCCGGGCTCGCCATCGACCAGCCGATACTCTCCGAAGTCATCTTAACCCTGGGCTGCGTCCCGCTCGCGGAGTACGGCACGCCCTCGACCGAGGAGCTGACCGAGGCGATGCGCCCGCTCGTCAAGAACCATAACGCGCTGCTGATGGCTAACCACGGCGCGGTCGCCTACGGCGCCGACGTGTGGCAGGCTTTCGACCGCCTGGAGACCTTAGAGCACACGGCGAAGATCGCCATCCTCGCGCGGGCGCTGGGCGGCGCGCGCGACCTCCCGCCCGACTCCATCGAGAAGCTCATCGACGTGCGCGAGCGCGCGGGCTATCTGGACGAGCGCGCGCGCTGCCAGGCTTGCGGCTACCTGCACCAGACGCGCGTCGTCTGCCCGACGGGCGAGCGCGACGCGGTCAGCGCGCGGGGCGCGTCGGAGAACGGTGCCGCCTCGAACGGCAAGATAAGTCTGACGCGCGAGGAGTTGATCGAGCTTCTGAGTCAGGCGGCGCGCGGCGCCCGCTAGCGCGGTACATCTCGTCAAGGCGGACACATTCACTTCACGCCACCCGTGCGAAAGGAGTCCCCCCATGGCAAGTCGCCTGCTCAAGAAGTCGGAGATAGAGTTCGCCCGCCAGGTCTTCGAAGACCAGCTGCCCTACGGCAAAATCCACCTCGCAAGCTACTACCTGCCCGGCAACGACGGCGTGCCCGTCACGCTGGCCTCCGTCTCCTCCATCATCCCGGTGAGCACGCTGCGGAACTACATCATCTACTTCGGCCCCGAAGTCTTCAACGACGGCGCCGACCGCGCCGGCGTCGGCGACACCTTCATCCACGAGCTGACGCACGTCTGGCAGGGCTTCCACAGCAGCCTCGGCTGGGAGTACATGGTCAACTCCATGATCGCGCAGGGGCACGCCATCCTCACGCAGGGCGACCGCAACCATGCCTACGACTACAAGCCCGGCAAGGTCTGGAAGGAATACAACGTCGAGCAGCAGGCGCTCCTCGTGCAGGACTGGTTCAAGAACGGCATGAAGGAAGACGACGAGCGATTTACCTACATCGCCAAACACATCCGCAAGGGGCGGAACTGAGTGGGCATGTCTGTAGGCCGAATGCGTGAGGCGGCGACGGGCGTCCGTCTTGACGCCGCGGCCGGCCGCGGCGGCGTGCGTCGCGCGAGGATGTCGGCGCGCGCGCGCCGCCTGCGCGCCGCCTGCCGGCGCCGGCCCGCGTGCCAGCCAGAACGCGGCGCCCTCGTCCCCCTCCCGCCCGGCGAAGGCGCGACCGTCGCCACCAAGGAGTTCGAAGGGGACACGCTCGTCGTCACGCGCGAAGGGGTGACGCTGCGCGCGCGCGGCCGCTGGAGTGTGTCGGACGCGGCCACTTCGGTTATACTCGACGCAAGCAACGCGAACGCGGAACCGGCGGTGATAGATTTCGAGCGCGGCGAATTGTCGCTCGAAGGCGAAGGGCGCGAGACCCTGCGCTCGGTCGCGCGCGAGTCGGGCGCGGACGGGACGGCCGCCTTCCTCCATGACAAGCGGGTGGAGGTCGGCGGCGGTGCACCGAACACGTTCGGGCTCGAATACTGGATAGCTTCGGGGGACGGCCGCTTCGGCGTGCCCCATGACGTGAAGGGAAAGACAGTCACTTTGCGCCTGCCCGTCGAAGTAAGGCGTGGGACGACCGTGGACTTCGTCTTCGTCTTCAGGTGTGAAGAGCGCCGCCCGCGGCGTTGAGTATGCTCTAACATAAACAAGTCAGAGAATCGGAGAAGGAAGAATGCCACAGGAAGCACTCGGCATGGTTGAGACGAAGGGACTCGTGGCGATGATTGAGGCGGCGGACGCGATGGTCAAGGCCGCCAACGTCACGCTGGTCGGCTACGAGAAGATCGGCGCGGGCTTCGTCACGGCCATCGTCCGCGGCGACGTTGCAGCCGTCAAGGCCGCCACGGACGCCGGCGCCGCCGCCGCCCGCCGCGTCGGCGAACTCGTCAGCGTCCACGTCATCCCGCGCCCCCACGGCAGCGTGGACGAAGCGCTCCCCATCGGGGCAGACAGGTAAAGAAGTGAATGGTGAATGGTAAATAGTGAATAGTCGTTGAGTGGTGGCGGTCTTTGACTGTTACCGCTCGGCCGGCAATACCCAAACACCATTCACCATTTACCATTCACCATTCACTAAACTAATGATTATCGCGCGCATCCTCGGCACGGTCGTCTCGACGCAGAAGGACGAGCGGCTGAAGGGTAGCAAACTCCTGCTCGTGCGGCCGCTGAATCTCGACGGCTCGGACGGCTCCGGCTACTTCGTCGCCGTGGACACGGTCGGCGCGGGCTTCCACGAGCGCGTCCTCGTCGTCGCCGGCTCCTCCGCGCGCCTCGCCGAGGGGCAGAAGGACAGGCCCGTCGATGCCGCCATCGTCGGCGTCATCGACACGGTCGATTTCGTGAACGACTAACAGTTTTTAGTTTTCAGTTTTCAGCTAAGACAAGGTGCTGATTTCTGAAAACTGAAAACTAAAAACTGAAAACTGGAAATGCAACTCGCGCGTGTCATCGGGTGTGTGGTGGCGACGGTGAAGAACGATTCGCTGGAGGGGCGCAAGCTGCTCGTCGTGCAGTCGCTCAACGCAGACCTGGAGCCGCAGGGCGCGCCGCTCGTGGCGCTCGACGCCATCGGCGCGGGCGTCGGTGAGCTGGTCTTCTGGTGCCGCGGGAAGGAGGCGAGCTTTCCCTTCCGGCGCGAGGACACGCCGACCGACTGCACCATCGTCGGCATCATCGATTCCGAAGCGCACGTGACGAGGAGGGGCAGGCGTTGATTCTGGCCCGTGTGCTCGGCAACGTCGTAGCGACGCAGAAGAACGAGCGTTACGCGAACGCGCGCGTGATGCTCTGTCAGCCCGTCACGCCCTCGGGCGAGGAGACCGGCGCGACCCTGCTCGCGCTCGACTCGGTGGACGCGGGCGAGGGCGACACGGTGCTGATCGTGCAGGAGGGCTGGGGCGCCTCGACCGCCGCCACGGGCGAGCAGGGCGCCGCGATAGACTCGGCCATCATCGGCGTCGTGGACCGCATCGACCTGTTGGAAGACGAAGTTTAAGAGCGAAGGATGAGCAGCGAGCAGGACAGAGTGAGGGAACTGGCGGAGCGCGTCACGCGACGTTTGGGCGACGCGCCGCGCGAGCAATCCGGCATCGAAGGCTCGGCGGGAGGGGAACTCGCCGCGGTGCGCGCCAGCCTCGCCGAGATACAGCGGCGACTCACGCACATCGAATCGCACCTCACACACGGCGAAGACTGTGGGCACGGCGCACGTCAGCCGGACGACGCCCGTTCCCTACGAATTTCATCCTCGCCCTCCTCAACCGGTAACCCTTCGCCGACGGCACAGACTCAGTCGCCCCCGAGGTTGCTGAGCAGCACCTACGTCCCCGTCACCTCGCACCCGAGCCAGGCGCAGTTCGAAGATTTAGGCGAGGCCGTCTCCGAACTCGTCGAGTTCTTCGAGCGCGAGAAGACGTGCACGCTCGAACCCGGCGACAAGCCCTGCGACCACTGCGGCCAGTGCAGCGCCCGCGGGTTTTAGGCAGTAGCGCCCCCCGGGGGGGGGGGGGGCGGGAAAAGTGGATGGGGGGGGGGGTGGGGGGGGGGGGGGCGGGGGGCGGCGCGG
>CAXTSK010000265.1:0-7448 GCA_964246655.1 uncultured Pyrinomonadaceae bacterium | reverse complement strand
GGTGATCTACGGCTGCGCCAACCAGGCCGGCGAGGACAACCGCAACGTGGCGCGGATGGCGCTGTTGTTGGCGGGCATGCCGGAATCGGTTCCCGGCCAGACCCTCAATCGCCTGTGCGCCTCCGGCCTCGACGCGGTCGGCGCCGCGGGCCGCGACGTGCTCTTGCAGTTCCTCGTCGAGTCGGTCGTCATCACCTCCATCGGCGGCCTGATGGGCGTCGCCGCGGGCTTCGTCCTCGCCTTCGCGCTCGCCGCGGCGATGGGCTTCCCTTTGCTCTTCAGCGTCGCCTCGGCGGTCTTAGGCGTCACGGTCTCTTCCGCGGTCGGCATTGCCAGCGGATTGTGGCCCGCCTGGAAGGCGGCGAAGCTCGACCCGATTGAAGCGTTGAGGGCGGAGTAGCTGAGGGTTTGTATGTCTTTCGACGACATCAAAGAGTCGGCGGCGATGGCCGTGGCGACGGTGCGGGCGAACAAGCTGCGCTCGGCGTTGACGATTCTCGGCGTCGGCATCGGCGTCGTGACGCTCACGTTCATGGTGTCGATCATCCAAGGCTTGAATAAAGCCTTCGCCGAGCAGATTGAATCTCTTGGCTCGAACACCATCTTCGTCTCGAAGTTCGACCCGAGCTTCGGGCGGCCGCCGAACAACGAGGAGCTGCACCGCAAGGACATCACCATCGAGGACGCCGAGGCCGTCCGCGCGGAGGGCGCGGAGAACATCGACTCGGTCGCGCCCATCCGCCGCAAGATCGCCGCGGGCCTCCGCTACGCCGACAAGGAGACCGACACGCCGATCCTCTTCGGCGTCACGCCCGAGTACGAGTACACGCTCTCGCAGTACGTCGAGCGCGGGCGCTTCGTCACGGAGGGCGACCTGCGCGGGCGCGAGAACGTCGCCATCCTCGCGCAGGACGTGGTGCGCGCGCTCTTCCCCAACGAAGACCCGCTCGGCAAGGAGATAAAGATTGAGGGCACGCCCTTCCGCGTCGTCGGCGTGATGGAGACGTTGGGGAACTTCTTCGGCCAGTCGCGCGACAACTCGGTCTTCATCCCGCTCCCGACCTTCGACAAGTATTGGCGCGACATTGAGCCGCCGCTCGTCGTCTTCTTCATCATCCTCCGCCCGCACACGCGCGCGCACGTCCAGCCGGCGATGGATCAGATCACGGACATCCTCCGCCGCCGCCGCCAGGTGCCCGCCGGCGCGAAGAACAATTTCGGCGTCTCCTCGCAGGACTCGTTGCTCGACTTCTACAACCAGTTGACGGGCGCGACGTGGCTCGTGCTGACGGCCATCTCCTTCGTCGCGCTGATGATCGGCGGCATCGGCGTGATGAACATCATGCTCGTCTCCGTGACCGAACGGACGAAGGAGATCGGCATCCGCAAG
Organism: uncultured Pyrinomonadaceae bacterium; assembly: GCA_964246655.1. Classification (GTDB taxonomy): domain Bacteria; phylum Acidobacteriota; class Blastocatellia; order Pyrinomonadales; family Pyrinomonadaceae; genus QHXN01. Next base: position 6,058 of record CAXTSK010000265.1, on the reverse strand, counting down.
GCCGTCGGCGCCACGCGCGCCAACATCCTCTGGCAGTTCCTCATCGAGGCCGTCGTCCTCACAGGCCTCGGCGGCATCAGTGGTCTCGCCGTGGGCGAGGCGGCGAGCCTCCTGATGAACGCCTACTCGCCGCTCCCGGCCTTCGTCCCCGTCTGGGCCATCCTCGTCGGCGTCGGCATCTCTGCCTCGGTCGGCATCGTCTTCGGCCTCTGGCCCGCCTGGAAGGCCGCCCGCCTCGACCCCATCGAAGCCCTCCGCTACGAGTGAAAAAGCCGTGAACCGTAAACCGTGACAAGAAAATGCCGCGGGCGACGAACCGTAACCGTTGAAGGACTAAGGCCGTCTTTCACTTGTTACGGTTCACGGTTTACGGTTTACGGCTCTTAGGCGTAAACTTTTCTCCAAACAACAGGATTTTGGTCGCCGGTAACGAACGCGGGGGCCGCGGTACGCAACCAATACCGTGGCCTGTCCGTATTAGACGCGAACCATGAAACTCATCGAGACATTGAAGCTGGCCGTCGCCGCCATCTGGGCGCACAAGCTGCGCTCGGCGCTGACGCTTTTGGGGATGATTATCGGCGTGGCGGCCGTCGTCGTCGTCGTCTCGCTCATTCAGGGCTTCAACGCCTACATCGACGAGAAGATCGCCAACATCGGCGCCAAGTCCTACACCATCGGCCGCTTCAGCATGGACGACTTCAAGGACACCGACTCCATCGCGGCCGCGCAGCGCCGCAACAAGGATTTGACGATTGAAGACTACGAGTTCGTTAAGTCGCGCCTGACCCTGACGGACAAGTTCGCCGCCGGCGCGCGGCCCTCGCGCGCGCAGGTCAAGCGCGGGAACGAGTCGCTCGACGAGGTCTCGGTGGACGGCAAGGAGCCGACCATGGGCGAGATCGAGAAGGTGGACGTGGCCGAGGGCCGCTACTTCATCGACATCGAGAACAACGAGGCGGCGCGCGTCGCCTTCATCGGCTCCGACGTGGCCGACAAGCTCTTCCCCAACGGCGACGCCGTCGGCGGCGAAATCTTTATCAACTCGCTCCCTTACCGCGTCGTCGGCATCCGCACCCCGAAGGGCACGGTCTTCGGCATCCCGCAGGACACCTTCGTCACGCTGCCGCTGATGACCTACCGGCGCAACTTCGGCGCGCTCATCAACCAGCGCTCCTTCTACATGCAGGGCACGGCGAAGGACGACAAGTACTTCCAGGACGCGGTGGACGAGGCGCGCCAGTGGATGCGTATCCGCCGCGGGATTTCGAAGGACGAGAAGGACAACTTCGGCATCTTCACGCCCGACTCCATCACGGGCCTGCGCGACCGCCTCTTCGGCACGATCTTCATCGTCGCCATCGCCGTGCCCGCCATCGCGCTCGTCGTCGGCGGCATCGTCGTGATGAACATCATGCTCGTCTCGGTGACCGAGCGCACGAAGGAGATCGGCATCCGCAAGGCGCTCGGCGCGCGCCGCGCCGACATCCTCAAGCAGTTCCTGGTCGAGGCCATCACGCTCTCGGCCATCGGCGGGGCGACCGGCGTCGTCATCGCGTGGCTGCTCGGGCGCCTCGTCTCGGCCGTGCTCATCCCGACGTACCTGTCGTTGACGGCGGTCATCGTCGCCGTCACCGTCTCCGGCGCGGTCGGCGTCGCCGCCGGCATCTTCCCCGCCTGGAAGGCCGCGAGGCTAGACCCGATTGAGGCTTTGAGGGCCGACTAAATGAGAATCCTACGCGGCGACATCTACGAGAACTTCGCGATGGGCTGGCAGACCTTGCGGTCGAACAAGCTGCGGTCCTTTTTGACAGTCATCGGGGTGATGATCGGCGTCATCACCGTCATGCTCATCGCGTCGATCATCAGCGGCATCGACGAGCAGGTGAAGAAGGAGATCGAGTCGTTCGGCACGCGTTCGATCTTCATCGCCAAGTTCGACCCGGGCATCCGCGTCGGCCGCCTCTCGCGCGAGGAGCGCATGCGCAAGGAGCTGACCTACGACGACGCGATGGCGCTCGCGACGCTCCCGGCGGTCGAGTTGTCGGTGCCCTTCCTCGACATCACGAACAACTACTTCGGCCGGAAGATCACGGTCTCCACGAAGGGCAAGACCTCGGAGGCCGTCCGCCTCGAAGGGACGCTGCCGGACTTCATGCGCGCGGGCACGGATGTCATCTCGGAGGGGCGCTTCTTCTCGCAGTTCGAGAACGACACGAACCAGCGCGTCTGCGTCGTCCGCAGCCGCATCGTCGAGGACTTCTTCCCCGGCCTCGACCCCATCGACCAAAGCATCGACATCGGCGGGCAGGAGTTCAGGGTGATCGGCGTCATCGAGAAGCGCGAGCAGATGTTCGGCGGGTCGGGGAGCGACGACATCAACAACGGCATCCTCGTCCCCTTCAACGTCGCGCGGAAGCTGAAGCCGAACGCGGATGACGTGACCATCCTCGCCGTCGCCAAGCCGGGCCAGATCGACGCGGCCAAGGATCAGATCACGGACATGCTCCGTGTGCGTCGGCAGGTGACCTACGGCAAGCCGAACAACTTCGGCATGGCGACGGCCGACTCCATCATCGACCAGTTCCGCGCCATCACGGGCGGCGTCGCCATCGCGATGGTCGCCATCTCCTCGGTCGGCCTGATGGTCGGCGGCATCGGCGTGATGAACATCATGCTGGTGAGCGTGACGGAGCGGACGCGCGAGATCGGCATCCGCAAGGCCATCGGCGCGCGCCGCCGCGACATCCTCTGGCAGTTCCTCATCGAGGCGGCGACGCTGACGGGCTTCGGCGGCCTCATCGGCCTGACCATCGGCTGGCTTTTGACGCTGCTGGTGAGGCTGCTGATGCCGTCCTACGTCCCGCTCTGGGCGCCCGTCATGGGCTTCGTCGCCTCGGTCATGATCGGCATCGTCTTCGGCCTCTGGCCCGCCTGGAAGGCCGCCCGCCTCGATCCCATCGAAGCCCTGCGCTACGAGTGAAAAAGCCATAAGTCGTAAACCGTGAACCGTGACAAGAAGTTGGCCTCTTGTGACGGGTCACGGGTTTCGACTTACGGCTCTCGGCTCCGACGCTCAGCCGAAGAGCGCGGCCCAGCCCACCTTGAGCAGGACGCCGATCAGCCAGAGGCCGATGGCGACCGTCCAGGCCGCCCCCGAGGACATCTTCCCCATCTTCCGCAGGCCGACGGCGGCGAGGAAGAGGCCGTAAAAGGCGAAGAGGTCAAGCGACCCGAGCAGCGCGCCCAGCGCCTTCGGGCCGCCGGGGCCGACCAAGACCCCGAGGTTCGCACGGACGAGCCCGCCGGGCTGCGTCGGGTTGATGTCCTCGGCGGGGGTCAACAGCACGACGATGACGCCCGCGACCGCTTGCAGGAGGCCGGGCGCGTAGCTCGAATACGTCCAGACGGAGAGCGCCTGCTTGTAACGCAGCCGCCCGCCCATCAACATCGCGCCGAGCAGGTAGAGCCCCGCCCCGGCCGCGACGGAGACGGCCACCCCGATGATGGGGAAGAAGTAGACCACGACCTTGCCGATGGGGCCGGTGTAGAAGCCGACGGCCTGATCCACCTGTTGGGGCGTCATCTGGTCGCCGCGCGGCCCCTTCGTGATCTGCTCGCGCATGAAGGCGGCGTAGTCGATCTTGTTGAAGATGAGGAAGGTCACCGCCACCGCGAAGATGATGATGATGATCGCCGCCACGAGGAAGCGCGGGCGCGGGCGCAGCGCCTCGAACGTGCGGGAGGGCTCGAAGAAGATGTTGGTCAGGGTCGCGGGCGTGGACATCACGGGGCCGTCCGCCTCGGCCGCGCGCGCGGGGGTCGTAAAGTTTGATTCGCTCATACTCTTTCCGTCCGTAGGGAGACTTCTGGTTGGGGCGACGGCCACGGGCGGCCGCGCGACACATACTAGCACGCCTGATACGGGCCGCATACAGACAAGGTTTCAAACCCGAGATTGACCGCGCCGCCCTTTCTGACATAATCCCCCCAACCGACCCGGAACGCTCCGAGCCGCAAACACCGGGCTGCCGCCAAAGCCTGAAAGCAACTCGACCACTTAGCCGGAAAGGCGGACAGACATGACCGGAGAAGAGATGCAAAGAACAATGGCCTTCATCCTCGAACAGCAGGCGCAGATTACTGCAACGCTGGCAGAGACCAACTCGACGATGGCGCGGCTGACCGAGCGCCTTGACCGCCTGACGGAGCGCACTGACCGCAACGCGGAGGGCATCACGGCCTTACTCGCCATAGCCGAGATGCACGAACGCGAGATAACCGAGAACCGCGAAGCACAGGCTCGCGCCGACGCCGAGAACCGCGAGGCACAGTCGCGCACCGACGAACGCCTCAACGCCCTCATCAACACCATCGAGCGCTACATCAGCGAAGGCCGGAATGGGAAGGCGTAAGGGTACGTAAGTTTCAAGGTCGGATGAGGATGGCGGAGTCTAGACTCCGCCCTTTTTTGTTCCGAGGTGAAAGTTCGCCCCGCGCAGTCAATGCTCATCAGCCGAAAGCCTTCGGCGTGTAGCTACTGGCTTTTGGTTTCGGCCTCGAACCAGCCGGGGACGCGGATGCAGGCGACGGTGTGGTGGGGGGAGACTTCGCGGAGGTCTGGGTCGATGCGGGCGCAGTCGGGGATGGCTTCGGGGCAGCGCGTGTGGAAGCGGCAGCCGGAGGGCGGGTTGATGGGCGTCGGCACGTCGCCCTTTAAGACAATCCGGTCGCGCTTGCGCGTGGGGTCGGGGACGGGGATGGCGGAGAGCAGGGCGCGCGTGTAGGGGTGGAGCGGGTTGGCGTACAGCTCTTCGGCCGAGGCCACCTCGACGATGCGGCCGAGGTACATGACGGCCACGCGGTCGGAGATGTGCTCGACCACCGCGAGGCCGTGCGAGATGAAGAGGTAGGTCAGGTTGAACTCGCCCTGCAAATCTTCCAGAAGGTTGACGACCTGCGCCTGCACGCTCACGTCGAGCGCCGAGACCGGCTCGTCGGCCACGACGAGCTTCGGGTTGAGGGCGAGCGCGCGAGCGATGCCGATGCGCTGCCGCTGTCCGCCGGAGAACTCGTGCGGGTAGCGGTTCATGTAGTCGGGGTCTAAGCCCACCTTCCGCAGAAGCTCCGCCACGCGCTCGCGCCTCTCCGTCTTGTCGCCGATGCCGTGAATGACCAGCGGCTCCGAGACGATGTCGCGCACGCGCATGCGCGGGTTGAGGCTCGCGTAAGGGTCTTGGAAGATGATCTGCATCTCGCGGCGCAGGCGGCGCAACGCTTCGCCCGAAGTCGCCAGCACGTCGCGCCCCCCGAACTCGACCTGCCCCCGCGTCGGCTCAATCAGACGCAGCAGGCAGCGCCCCACGGTAGACTTGCCACAGCCCGACTCGCCCACCAGCCCCAAAGTCTCGCCGCGGTAGATGTCGAACGTCACGCCGTCCACCGCGCGCACCACGTCGTCGCTCCCCTCGATGGAGAAGTGCTTGAAGAGGCCGCGCACGCGCACGAGTTCTTCGCGCGCGCCATCTTCAAGCGCGGTCGAGACTTCTGCCTGTGGGACTGTCTGCCCGCGCTCGTTAGTCCTCGCTTCCACGCGCGCCTCCTTCTGCCATCCGCCCGATCTGCGTGTCGGCCGCGACCGCCGCTGTCAGGTCGTAGAGCACGCAGCGCACGGAGACGCCGCCCTCCAACCGGTAGAGCGGCAGGTCGCCCTCCGTGCAGCGCGGCATGCGGTGCGGGCAGCGCGGCGCGAAGTGGCAACCCTCGGGCAGGTTCGTCGCCTTCGGCACGGTGCCCTCGATGGTCGAGAGCCGGCCGGCTCTTTTGACGCCCGCCTCCGTCAGCTTCGGCACGGAGCGGAGCAGCCCTTCGGTATAAGGGTGTTTCGGCCGCGCGAACAGTTCTTCGACGGGCGACTCCTCGACGATGCGGCCCGTGTACATGACGGCCACGCGGTCTGCGACCTCGGCGACCACGCCGAGGTCGTGCGTGATGAGGAGCACGGCGAGGTTGCGCGTGCGGCGCAGCCCGTCAATCAGCTCAAGTATCTGCGCCTGGA
>CAXTSK010000264.1:0-7476 GCA_964246655.1 uncultured Pyrinomonadaceae bacterium | reverse complement strand
TGCACGTCAGAAGTTTAGCACCCGTTAGAAAGTGCTTAACTTCATCAGACCCTAATCTTAACTGCCTACTGCCATCTGCCTACTGCCTACTGACCTCAGTACGCGCAAAGTTCCGTGACGGCGCGGTACACGTCCTCAACCTGCGGGAGGATGTGGTCTTCGACCTGAGGCGCGTAGGCGACGAAGGTGTCGAGCGCGGCGACGCGGCGGACGGGCGCGTCGAGGTGCTCGAAGAGTTCTTCCGAGACGCGCGCGGCGATCTCTGCGCCGAAGCCGTGCATGCGCGTGTCCTCGTGCGCGACGACGAGGCGGTTGGTCTTCCGCACGCTCGCGGCGATGGCGTCCCAGTCGTAGGGCGCGAGCGTACGCAGGTCGATGACCTCGACGCTCAAGCCCTGCTGCTGCTCGGCCTGCCTGGCGGCGACGAGCGAGCGTTGGACGAGCGCGCCGTAGGTCACGACCGTCACGTCGCTCCCCTCGCGCACCGTCTTCGCCTTGCCGAACGGAATCAGGAAGCCGTCGGGCGGGTACTGTGACTTGTTGTACGCCTGCCGGTAGAGGTGCTTGTGTTCGAGGAAGAGCACGGGGTCGTCGGAGCGTATGGCCGTGCGCAGCAGTCCGTTTGCGTCGAGCGCGTTCGACGGGTAGACGACACGCAAGCCGGGGATGTGCGTGAACAAGGTGTCTCCCGACTGCGAGTGGTAGACGGCGCCGCCCTTGAGATAACCGCCGACGGGGCAGCGGATGACGACGGGGCATTTGAACTCGTTGCCCGAGCGCCAGCGCATCAGGGCCAACTCGTTCCTGATCTGGTGGTAGGCGGGCCAGATGTAGTCGAAGAACTGTATCTCGACGACGGGCTTGAGGCCGCGCGCCGCGAGCCCGATGGCGCGGCCGACGATGTTGGCCTCGGCGAGCGGCGAGTTGAAGACGCGCGCGGCGCCGAACTTGCGCTGGAGGTTGGCCGTCACCTTGAAGACGCCGCCCTTGCCCTTGACCTGATCCAGATACTTCTCGCGCGAAACGTCGGCCACGTCCTCGCCGAAGACGAGGATCGAAGCGTCGCGCGCCATCTCCTCGTGCAGGCAGCGGTTGATGAGATCGACCATCGTGCCGGCGTTCCCCGAAAGCTCCGCGCCCTCCTCGTTGTCGAACTCTTTCGAGGTGGGGTCAACGTCGGGCGAGTAGACGTAGAGCGCGGCCGTGTCGGGGGCGGGCTGCGGGCTCGCGAGCGCGGCGTCGGTCGCCTCGTTGACCTCACGGTCAACCTCGTCTTTAAGCTTCTGCAACTCGTCCTGCGTGACGAAGCCCTCTTCGATGAGCAGCGCGCCGAAGCGCTTGACGGGGTCGCGCTCGGCGTCCGACGTGCGCTCCTCGTCCGGGCGGTAGTCGCGCTCCACGTCGGAGAGCGAGTGCGAGTAGGGGCGGATGACCTTCGCGTGGACGAGCGCCGGGCCTTTTCTCTGACGGCAATATTCGACGGCCCTCTTCAAAGTCTCAAGCGACTCGACCGGGTCGGTGCCGTCGCAGCGCAGGACGAGGAGGTCGGGGAAGGTCTCGACCAGGCGCGACACGTCGCCGCCCGCGGTCTGCACCTCGACGGGGACGCTGATGGCGTAGCCGTTGTCTTCGATGAGGAAGACGACCGGCAGCTTTAAGTTGCTCGACGTGTTCAGCGCCTCCCAGAACTCGCCCTCGCTCGTCGTGCCGTCGCCCGCCGAGCAGTAGGCGACCTCGTCACCCTTGAAGCCGGCGACGTGCTTCCTGATCTCTTCGCTCAAGCCCCCGCGATAGCTCGCCTCGGCGCAGCCGACCGCGTGGAGGAACTGCGTGCCCGTGGGCGACGAAGAGGAGACGATGTTGAACTTCGTGTGCCCCCAGTGCGAGGGCATCTGGCGGCCGTGCGAGCTGGGGTCGGCCTCGGCGCCGACCGCCGCAAGCAGCATCTCCAAAGGCGTCACGCCGAGCTGTAGGCAGAGCGCGCGGTCGCGGTAGTAGGGGAAGAACCAGTCGTAGCCGCTCTTGAACGCCAGCCCCGCGGCCGTCAGCACGGCCTCGTGCCCCGCGCCCGAAATCTGGAAGAAGATTTTGTTCTGCCCCTTGAGCTGAATCTCCTTGTCGTCCAACCGCCGCGACAGATACATCGTCCGGTAGATGCCCAACATCTCCTCGCGGCCCAACCCGCGGTACTCCCGCGCCTTAACCTCAGTCGCCATAAGTGCTAACTCTCCTGCTCAAAACTCAGATATTAAGCCTCGCAATCAATTCGTCGCGGCTGATGCCAAAGTGTTCCGCCACATCGTCGAGAATCGCCGCGAACGTGCCGATGCGCAACGGGCTGTGGCGCGGAATGGTCACGTGATGCTCGCCGCCTTGTTCGGTGGTTACCCTGTAGTGGCTGCCCGTTTGACGCGTGACCGCATAGCCGAGAACCCTGAGCGCCTTCGCAAGGTCATCGCCCGAAACGTCGCGCGGCAGTTTCATGCGGCGAACACTTCCTCGCGCACGAAGTGAAGGCGAATTACTCGCGGCCCTTTACCTTCGTCGAAGTGGCAACGTACCGCATCGCGCACCATGTCGCGAAGGCCGTCCAAATCGTCGGCCTCCGTAAAGATTGATTCGCCGAGGGCGCGCGCCGTGAACCCGCCTTCGGGCGCTTCCTGCACGAGAAAAATCAGCTCGTCCATTTACGCCTAGTCCTCGAACTCCGTCTCGATGGCGAAGCGGTAGTCCTGCGCCATCGAGGGGTGGCCGTGGGCCTGCGCGACCTCGGCGCCCTTCTCGTAGGCGCGGCGGGCGGCGTTGCGGTTGCCCGTCTTGAGGTAGGCCGCGGCGAGCATGCCGTAGGCGTTGCCCTCGTCGTCGGCGTGCTGGAGGTAGTCGGTGAGCACCTCGACCATCTCGTCGAAACGCCCGGCCTTCTCGTACTCCTTCGCCAGCCCGAACATGACCGCCGTGTTGTCGGGGTCGCCTTCGAGCATCATGCGGAAGATGTCGATTCTGGATGCAGCCATAGTTCGTGAGTGGTGAATGGTGAATAGTAAATGGTGAATGGATAAAACCACCATTCACTATTCACCATTTACTATTTACCAATAATCAGCTTGGCGATCGTCTGCAACTGCATGTTCGACGTGCCCTCGTAGATGGCGCCGATCTTGGAGTCGCGCCAGAGCTTTTCGACGGGGTAGTCCTTGACGAAGCCGTAGCCGCCGTAAAGCTCGATCGCCCTGGACGAAACCTTCTCGGCGACGCGCGAGGAGTAGAGCTTCGCCATCGCGGCCTCCTTGACGAAGTTGAGCCCGGCGTCCTTCATCCGCGCGGCGTTGTAGACCATCAGGCGCGCGGCTTCGAGTTCGGTCGCCATCTCGGCGAGTTGAAACTGGACGCCCTGGAACTGGTTGATGGGCTGCTTGAACTGCGTGCGCTCGGCCGTGTAGCGCAAGGCGTGTTCGAGCGCGCCGCGGGCGAGGCCGATCATCTGCGCGCCGATGCCGATGCGCCCCTCGTTCAAGGTTTCAATCGAGACCTTGTAGCCCTTGCCGAACTCGCCGAGCACGTTCTCCTTCGGCACCTTGCAGCCGTCGAGAATGATCTCGGTCGTCGAGGAGGCGCGGATGCCGAGCTTGTTCTCCTTCTTGCCGACGGAGAAGCCTTCGAAGCCCTTCTCGACGATGAAGGCGGTGATGCCTTTATAACCCTCCTCCGGCTTCGCGTTGGCGAAGACGACGAAGAGGCCGGCCTCGTTGCCGTTCGTGATCCAGAGCTTCTGACCCGTCAGCTCGTAGTGGTCGCCCTTGTCCACCGCGCGCGTCTGCATGGCGAAGGCGTCGGAGCCCGAACCCGCCTCGCTCAAGGCGTAAGCGCCGACGGTGTCGGAGGCGAGGCGCGGCAGGTATTTCTTCTTCTGCTCGGGCGAGGCATAGCGGATGAAGGCGTTGTTGACGAGCGTGTTCTGCACGTCCATCAGGACGCCGACCGAGGGATCAACCCGCGACAGCTCCTCGACGCCGATGATCGCCATGAAGAACGACGCGCCCGTGCCGCCGTACTCCTCGGGCGTCTCGACGCCCATCAGCCCCAGCTCGAAGAGCTGTTTGAGGACTTCGGGCGCCATCTTCGCGTGCTCGTCCATCTCCTCGACGCGCGGCCGGATCTCGCCCTCGGCGAACTCGCGCACGGAGGCGCGGAACATCTGCTCGTCCTCGGTGTAAGAGGTCAAAGGGCCGCTCGCGTAAGCTTCGGTTGCTGCTTTACTCATAGCTTAGTTCTCACAGGGATGAAAGTTTGACTTTAACGACACAGCATCGCCCAACCCCGCCCCTTTGGTCAAATCCCCAGATTGCGGATTTCGGATTGCGGAATGCGGATTTCGTTGTCTTTCACAATTAAATCCGCATTCCGCAATCCGAAATCCGCAATCACTCGTTGAGGATGCCGGAGGAGCGCAGCTCGTCGTGGCCGGGGATGTCCGCGGCCTCGATGGTGGAGAGGATTTCGCGGTCAACTTTGGGGAGCGAGACGAGGCGGTTGGCCTGTTTGCTGAGCGTGGCTTCGAAGAGGTTGCGCGCGGCGCGCGCGTTGCCGAACGTCTCGTCGCGCGAGGCGCAGAGCACGCCGAAGATTGACGTGAGTTCCTGCTCGGCGCCCTCGGCCACACGGAAGTCGGCCTTCTGGCAGAAGGTCTTGAAGATTTTGACGAGCTGTTCGACGCCGTAATCGTCGAAGTGGATGTGCTTGTTGAAGCGCGAGCGCAGGCCCGGGTTCGAGTCGAGGAACTCCTGCATCTTGCCGGTGTAGCCCGCGACGATGACGACGAGGTCGTCCCTATGGTCTTCCATCATCTTCAAAAGCGTCTCGACGGCCTCCTGCCCGAAGTCGTTCGCCCCGCCCGAGCTTAAAGTATAAGCCTCGTCGACGAAGAGGACGCCGCCGAGCGACTTCGTCGTCACGTCGCGCACCTTCATCGCCGTCTGGCCGACGTAGCCGGCGACGAGGCCGGCGCGGTCAGTCTCGACTAAATGGCCGCGGCGGAGCACGCCGAGCGTTCGATAAATCTGCGAGACGAGGCGCGCGACCGTCGTCTTGCCCGTGCCCGGGTTGCCGTAGAAGACGAGGTGGCGCGAGGCGGGCAGGGACTTGAGCCCCTGCTCCTCACGTAGCTTCTGCACCTTGAGGAAGTTGATGAGCTGGCGCACGTCGGCCTTCACGCGGTCGAGCCCGACGAGCGCGTCCAGCTCGGTCAATAGCTCTTCTAAAGGGCGCGGCGGCGGCAGCTCCTCTTCGACAGGCTCGGGCGCGGCGGCGGCGTTGTTTGTTCTACCCTTTGCCGGGGCGAGGTCGGGCGCTTCTTGAGAGCCGCCGGGGTAGAGCGTCTGCTTGAACTCGGCGAGCGCGGCGGCCTCCGTGGGCGTGACCGCACCGTCGAACTTGATGACGAGGTTGGCAAACTGGAAGAGCGCCTGCCGCGCGCGGTCGGCGAAGTTCGTGCCGTGGCGCGCGTCGTAGGTCTCAAGGTAGGAGACGCTGACCGGCGTGCGGTCGAGCCGCTTGAGCAGGTGCGGCGGCAGGTCTGTCGAGTCGCGCAGGGGGAATGTGTCGGGCGCGGGGCTCAGGTCGAAGCGGCGGCAGAACTCTTCGTAGTAGCTCTGCTTGGTCTCTTCGGAAGTCTCGCGCAGGTCGATGAAGCGTTGCGCGGTCAGCTTCAGGTGGTTGTCGAGCACGCCGCGCGCGTCGGGCGCGCCCGCGCCGCGCCAGACCATGCTGATGCTCTCGCCGAGCGGCACGACCAGCGCGTCGAGCGTCCGGCGCACGGCCGCCGCAAGCCTTTTGTTCTCCTCGTCCAGCACTCCCCGCGCCTTCTCCCCCGCAGACTTTCCGACCCGAACGGCGCGCGATTATAGCACCCGGCGCCCGGCGCGCCTTGCGGCCGCGGCGGGGCATCAGGCCGGCGGCGCGGGGCATCGAAAGATGGCGGGCGACAAAACTGTAACCGCGGCGCCCCGCGCGCGTCTTTCACGTTGAGACGTTTTCGATTCGAAGGGCTCCGCCATCTTAGGCCGGTGAGGTGTCTGTGTCTGCAAAGCCTGTTCATGGTAGTCAAGAGGTCGCGCGTCGGGAGGCGCCCGTCTACGACGCGACGGACCGGCGCGAAGTCGAGGCGAAGTACAGGATGCTGCTCGAACACTCCTCGGACGCCGTGCTCGTCTTCGACGAGGAGGGGCACTTCCTCGAAGTCAACCCGCGCCTGTGCCGCCTGCTCGGCTACGAGCGCGAGGAGCTGTCGCGCATGAACGTGCTCGACCTCCTGCCCGAGGAGGAGCTGGCGCGGCTGCCCGTCAGCTACGACGACCTGCGCGCGGGCAAGACCGTCCGGCGCGAGCGGAGGCTCTTGCGCAAGGACGGCACGCGCGTGCGCGTCGAGGTCGTCGGCTCGTTGGTGGCCGAGGGGAAGATGCAGTCGGTCGTGAGAGAACTGCCGCGGCAGGAGGCGTCGGGCGCTCCGGAGTTGGGCGGCGGGATCGAGTTCTACGAAGAGGTGAGCCGCTTCGAGGCGGAACTCATCCGCCACGCCCTCGCGCAGACGCACGGCAACCAGAAGCACGCGGCCAAACTGCTCGCTGTCAACCACACGACGCTCCACACGATAATGAAGCGCTACGGAATCGACCCGGCCGAGTTCAAACGCCCTTCGGACTTCCCCCGCCTCGTAAGCAAGTCCCGCCCGCGTCGGAAGTAACGACGATTAAACACACAGACACGAACGAGGCGGGGATTTAAGAGCGCCGGTCGGTGAGCCTCACGCGGCCGTCTTTCGGGACTGTAAGCGTTTCTTGTAACACCGATTACACCACGGCTGTAGTTCGTTCCAGCGCCTGCTGTGACGGCCGAATTCACGGATAGATAGGAAGCCTTTACAACTTCTGCACCATGCCGTCCCGTCCGGCCCTACCTTTCGCAGCTTGGCGTCGCCGCCCTCATAGCGATGGTTCTTGTTACACCGCAGATGTGAAAAGGCTATATTGTCGAGAGACCAGTAAAGCTCAACGCTCACGCCCTCCCACGGCTGCTTATGCTCTAAGCTTAATTCGTCTGCCGTCTCAATCTCTTTTGAACACTTGAAGCAGACGTTCTCGCTGTGCTTTTTCAGTAAATGGAAGAGAACCATCTTGCGCAGACGGTTAGCCGCCGTGCCATGAGGCATGCCCAAAAAGACGCTCTTGCGAGCGTCACTTTTGGAAACCGACTTTGTCATGTTCAGGAAGCGACGGCAGCGACGGCGGGTGAGAGCTGCGTCTTCGCTTTAACTTTATAGCCCGTACGAGATTTGAACTCGTGTTTTAGCCTTGAGAGGGCTACGTCCTAACCCCTAGACGAACGGGCCGTGGCTTTTGCGCCAAAAGCGAGGCGATTATAAAGGCGTGGCGGCGGGAATGGCAAGCGCGCGGTGGGTGAATTCGGGGGCGTGTGTGATGC
>CAXTSK010000263.1:0-7481 GCA_964246655.1 uncultured Pyrinomonadaceae bacterium | reverse complement strand
GGGACGGGGCGCAGGCGGGCGTCGAGGACGTAGAGCCGCGTGTTGCTGATCGGCCCGCCGATGGGCACCGCGCCCGCGGCGCAGCAGCCGGGAGGGACTTCGTAGACGCAGCACCCGACGACTGTCTCCGTCGGGCCGTACTCGTTAATGATCCGGACGCCCGGCCCATGCGCGCGCCAGAACGAAATGCTCTCGGCGTGGAGCGCCTCGCCGCCGACGACGAAAGCCTTCGCCTGCCGCGCGGCCTCGTCCGCGAACGGGAGTTGTCTGAGCATCTCAAGGTGAGACGGCGTGAGCTTGACGAGGCTGAACTCGTGACCGTCGCGCATGACGCTTAAGAGGTCTTCGACGCCTTGGCCGTCGCGCAGAAGCAGCACGCTCCTGCCGGCCAACAGCGGCGAGAGCAGGCTCGTCACCGTCAGGTCGAACCCTATCGGCGAGTGCACGGGCGCGCCGCCGCCCTCCGCTACGCGGTACGCCTCGACCGCCCAACTGAGGTAGTTGACCAGCCCCGCGTGCGGAATCATCACGCCCTTGGGCCTGCCCGTCGAGCCCGACGTGTAGATGACGTAGGCGAGGTTGTCGGCCGTCACGGGCGAGACGGGGTTTGCCTCGCCCTCGTCGTCGAGCCCGGCCTCGTCGTCGAGCGCCACGACGCGCGCGCCGTGTTCCGGCAGGTCGTCCGCAAGACGCCTGCGCGTCAGGAGAACCGTGCTGCCCGAATCCTCCAAGATGAAGGCGAGCCGCCCCTTCGGGTAGACGAGGTCCAGGGGCAGGTACGCGCCGCCCGCCTTCAAGACCGCGAGGAGCGCGACGACCATCTCGGCGGAGCGCTCCAGGTAGATAGCCACGAGCGCGTCCGGCCCGACGCCCAAAGTCTGCAAGCGCCGCGCGAGCCGGTGGGCCCGCGCGTCCAGTCCTTCGTAGCCAACCTCCGCGCCGCCCAACCCCCCGCCGACGGCGGCGCGACTCTTCGCGACCTGCGCCTCGAACAACTCGTGCAGGCACTTCCCGCGCGGGTAACTCTTCTCCGTACGGTTCAGGCCGCGCAGCAGCCACTCGCGCTCGTCCTCGGTCATCAGCTCGAAGTCGGCGACGCGCCGCTTGCTGTCTTCGACCCCCTCGCGCAGCGCGTTGACGAAGTGCTCCCTGAACTGCTCGACGCTCTCACGCCGGTGCAACTCCTCCCTGAACTCGACCCGCCCCCTGATCCCGCCCGCGCCCTTCGTGAGCGCGACGGTGATGTCGTTGCGCAGCCCGCGCAGTTCGCCGTGAATGTCTGCGAGCGAGAGCGTCACGTCGAAGAGCGGGCACCTGTCTTCGCGCGCCGCGTCCAAATCCCTCACGAGCCGGTCGAACGGATACTTCTGCCGCGCGTACGCTTCGAGCAGACTCTCGCGCACCTTGAGGAGTAGCTGCTGGAACGTCATGCCGCCTTCGACTTTGTCTACGACGGCCAGCGCGTTGGCGCGCCCGAGTTCCTTGAGGGCCGGGCTCCCGACGGCGATCAGTTCGTGGCCCGTGTGCTTGTAGAGGCAGACCTTCATCGCGGCCGCGAGCGCCGTGTAGAGCAGGAACGGCGAGCCGCCCGTCAGCGCTTCCAACTTGCTCCACAGTTCGCCCCCGATGCTCATCTCGACGGCGGCCCTCTCGCCCGAATCGCGCGCGGGCCTCTTGAAGTCGGGCAGGGGCCCGGCCGCGGCCTTCACGGACGAGAGCCGGCTGACCCAGAAGTCACGCTCCTCTTTAAGCTTCGCGTCGAAGACGACTATCTCTGTGGCCGCGTCGTTCATGGCTCTGCGGAAGACTTGATGCGTGCGGCTGGTCGGGGCCGCCGCTCAGTTGAAGCTGAACACGTCTCGGGCCAGGGTCGCTGACACGTCCGCGACCTGTTCTTCCTCGGCGAGCGCGATGTCGCCGAGCGTGTGTCCGGGGCCGTCGGCCGCGTCCGCAATGACAGCTCTCAAGTAAGAACTCATCTGCTCGACGGCCTCGCGCCGTAGTCGGCCCGTCTCGTAGACCAGTTGCAGACTCAACGCGCCGCCCTCGCGCGCCGCTTCCAACGCGAGCGCGAGCCCCCGCGTGCTCCGCGGGTGCCACCGGCGCAACGCTTCCAGAGCGGGCCGCGCCGCCGCGGCCGACTCCGCGAAGATATAAGCAACGTCGAAGGCCGGCGCGCCGGATTGGTCTTGCGTCAAACAGTTGTCGAGCACTTCGCGCGCGTGTCGCGCGTGCCCGCGCGCCTGCCGAAGCTTGAGCGCGACCTGTTCCATGTACTCGTCGAAACTAAAGTCCCAAGCAGTGTTCAGCCTTAAGGGCACCACGCCGCCGCCGTCTTCTCCCGTGAGGGACGCGAGGACGCCCACGCTCTCGTGGCCGCTCAGGCGCGAGAGCAGGACGCCGAGCGCGCCGAGCAGCGCGACCGCGGGCCCCGCCTTCGCGCGCGCGCACATCTTCTCTAACGTGTGTGCCTCGACCCCGCACCGGACGGAAGACCAGTCCGCCCCGGAGTCGCGAACGGCTTCGCCGAACGTCTCCACGTTCGGCCGGCGCGCGTCCGGCCCGAACTCCCCGAGCCAGAACTCTTCCGCGGCGCGGTAGCGCGCGTCGTCTTCGAGAACCAGAGACACTTGACGCTCGAACCCGTCGGCGACTTCACGCGCCAACCCGCCGACGCCCTCCCTGAACCTCAACTCAAGCCGCACGCCGCCCGCGGACGAGGCCGGCGTCATCTCCATCAGGTAGCCTGCGCGCGGCTCGCCGCGAAGGTCTATGAACCCGCGCGGCACGTAGCGGTGGCCGCCGAGCCAGGGCTCTTCGACCATGTACTCAAGGTTCAGGAGGACTCGGCCGCGCGACTCCCGAGGCGCTTCCGTCCCGGCGGCGTCCGCGGCGGCCTCGCTCAAGAACCGTCGCAGCTTCCGAGAGAGAGAGAGGGAGTCTGTGTCGTTCACCAGCGCGGCGGGCACAGGACGGACGAGCGTCAAGGCGCCGACCGTGTCGTTGAGCGTCGAGTCGGCGGCCCTGTGGTCCGCCGTGATGTCTACGCGCAGGCTCTCGGCCGTCTCGCCCGCGAGCAGGCCGAGCAGCGCCGTCGCAACTATCTCCGCCGAAGTCGGCCCGCGCCGCGTCTGAGCTTCAGACAGAATTCTCTCCGCGAGTTCGGCGCCGAGCGGGACTACCGCAACTTCGGCACGCTGCGCGTCCGACGCGTCCGAAGCGACCGTCGCGCCGTCGCCGGACTCGGCCGCCGCGCGCCCCGAGATGAACTCCGTGTAGGTCTTCTCTATCGGCTTGAGCGCGACCCGTCTGTCGTTCGACATCTGCTCGTAGAGACTGTAGAGGTCTTCGAGCAGCAGGATGACGCCCCTGCTGTCGGCGACGGCGCGGTGCGCGAGGAGTAGAAGCTCCGCGGAGTCCTTGCGGTTGACCAGCGCCACGCGGACGGAGGCGTTCGGCTCCGGCCGCACTCGGGGCGAAAGCTCGCGGACGATCTCGGTCTCGGGCGGCACGGCCGCCGCGGCGTCATCGCCCGCCTCGTAGACGCTGACCAACCGCCCGCCTCCCGGACGCGCCGCGGGCGGGACCGGCACGTACCGCCCGCCGTCGAGTCGCACCTGCAACACCTCGCGCGACTCTACGAGCCGCGACGCGGCGGCGGAAAGAATCTCTTCGTCGAGCCGCTTCCCGACGGAGACGTGATAGGCGAGGACGGTGCCCGGCCCGGCATCCACCGGCGGATGCCGGCACTCGGGCGCGAAGACTTCAATCGGCGTCTCGGGCAGGACGGGGTCGTTCCTTCTTGCGAGCGAGCCCTCGTACACCTCGACGGCCGTCGGGTAGAGCGCGTGCCAGCGCCGCTCGGCCTCGAAGCGCTCGGCCATCGTGTAGATGTTGGGCAGGCCGAGTTCCGACGCGAGTTTCGAGATGCGGCGCAGGCGGTCGTACCTCTCGGCGCGCGTCGGCTGCGCGCCGACGATGTCCCACACCTTGAACTTGATGATGTCCGTGACCTCTTCGGGGTAGAGCGAGCAGCACTCGTAGAGGCGGGAGCCGATCTGGCCGTAAGGGTAGTAGTAGTAAGGGTGCGCCTCCAACTCGTAGATGAAGCGGTGGTGGCGGCGTATGAACTCGCACGTCTCCCGAAAGTCGTCCTCGGTCTCGCCGGGGAAGCCGACGATCCAGTAGGTCGTCGTCCGTATCCCCGCGTTGGCGAGGGTCTTGAGCACGTCCGAGATGACCTGCGGCGTCGTCATCTTGTCCATCGAGGCCAGCACGCGCGCCGCGGCGCTCTCGATGCCGAGCCGCACGCGGTAGCAGCCCGAGTCCGCCCAGCGCTTGACGAACTTCTCGTTCGTGACGGGCTTGTCCGCGCGCAGGTAGCCGTCGTAGAGGATGGACGCCTTCGTCTCGATCAGCCTCGCGGCGAACGGGTTGATGTACGGGTTCATCAACGAGTCGCCCATGAAGAAGGAGTTGTTGTTATACCTCCGCGCGAGTTCGCAGACCTGTTCGGTGAAGAGGTCGGTCGGCTTCTTGCGGTACTCGCCCCACTGGATCGTCTCGGAGCAGAAGCTGCACTGGAAGGGGCAGCTACGCGCGCCCTCAATCGAGAGGTGGTAGTAGTCGCCGGGGTTGGTGTCCGAGAAGTCCGGGACGGGCACGTCCTTCATCTCAAGCGTGGTGCCGCGGAGGTCGGCGAGCGAGATGACGCGCTTGTGCGCCAGCTCGCCTTCGAGCAGTTTCAGCAGGAGGAGCTCGCCCTCGCCGAGGACGATGTGGTCGATGAAGTCGTACTCCCTGACGAGCGTGTGCAGGTTGTCGGATTCGAGCGCGAGGTCGTCGGCGAAGACGCCGCCGCCCATGACGGTCTTGACGTGCGGATGGTCGCGCTTGATGTTCTTCAGGAGGAAGATGGACGGCCCGAGCGAGGTGGTGTAGGTGCTCGTCCCGACGGTCGAGCAGCCGGAGAAGTCCACCCCGTCGATGAGTGCCTTCATCCCATTGAAGAACCTGTCCGCGAGCGGGACGAGTTCGCCTATCACCCGCTCGTCAATCGTGATGCCGTAGAGCGGCGTGATCGCCCTGAGCACCTTCGCGCAGTCCTCGGGGCCGGCGCCGTTGGCGTAGGCGAGCATGTGCGCGTTCAGAATCCACCAGAGCTTCGAGTAGCCGTCGTTGGTCGAGACGCTCTCAAGCGTCTGCAACGCGCCGAAGTACTTGTGGTGCATGCCCCACAGCTCCGGCTCCGTGTTGAAGTCGAGACACCTGACCCTGTAGCCGCGCCGTTCGAGGAACGACTTCAGGATGCCGATGCCGAGCGGCGGCGTCCAGGGCGAGAAGTAGGGTGGCTTGATCAGAAGTATCGCGCCGTCGGCCCCGCGCGCCGCGGTGGCTGCGTGCGCTTTGCCTGCGCGCGTGAGCGGGACGAAGCTCATAACGGTCTCCTTACCGGCTCAGTCAAAGCCGAACGCGAAGTGGTCCTGTTCATACCTGCTGTGCGGGCTCGCGGCGGCGCCGCCGGCCGCGTCGGGGCGCGCGCCGGGCAGGAGCAGCGGGATGTCGAGCAGCCCGCGGTCGGGGTGCGCGACGACGCTTTGCAGCACCGCCTCGTAGTGCCCGAGCATCTGCGCGACCGTGTCCGCGCCGAAGAGGTCTGTGTTGTAGGTCAGCAGCACGGCGAGGCCCGGCCCGGCCTCGGCCACCTCGGCCATCAGGTCGAAGTGCGCGAGTTCGTTGTGCGACTCCACCGGCGTGAAGGTCAGGCCCGGCAGCGAGAGGTGGGGCAGCCGCACGCTCTGGTGGACGAAGACGAGTTTGAGCAGCGACGTGCCGCTGACGCTGCGGTCGGGCCGCAGCGCCTCGACCAGCTTCTCGAACGGGAGGTCTTCGTGCGCGTAGGCTTGGAGCGTCGCCTCGCGGACGCGGCCGAGCGCCTCCCTGAAGGACGGGTTGCCGGAGAGGTTCGTGCGGACGACGAGCATGTTGACGAAGAAGCCGATCAACTCTTCGGTCTCGCTGCGGTTGCGGTTGGCCGTCGCCGTGCCGACGACCAAGTCCTCCTGCCCGCTGTACCTGTGCAGCAGGCACTCGAAGGCGGCGAGCGTCGTCATGAACAGCGTCGCGCCCTCGCGCCGGCTGAGCGCGTCCAGGCCCGCCGCCAGTTCCCGCGGGAGAATCAACCTTTGAATCGCGGCGTGCGGATTCAGCGCGGCCCGCCGCGAGGCACGCGCGGCGGGCAGTTCCAGCACCGGAAGCTTCTCGCCGAACTGCCGCCGCCATGACGCGAGCTTCCCTTCGAGCACCTCGCCCTGTAGCCAGCGCCGCTGCCACACCGCGAAGTCGGCGTACTGCACCTTCAGCTCGCGCAGGGGCGACGGCTCGCCCCGCCTGAAAGCCTCGTAGAGCCTCATCACCTCCCCCGTCAGCAGCGAGATCGACCAGCCGTCGCTGATGATGTGGTGCATCGTGAAGAGGATTATCTGCTCGCGCTCGCCCGTGCGCAGCAGGGTGGCGCGCAGCAGCGGGGCGCGCCCCAAATCGAATGGGCGGTGCGCTTCGGCGCGCGCGAGTCGCCGGACGAGTCGTTCCCGCTCGTGCGCCGCGACGGCCCGCAAGTCGATGACGGGCAGTCCCAACTCGAACGGCGGGTTCGCGAGTTGCAGCGGGCGGCCGTCCACGCTCGTGAAGATCGTGCGCAGAGACTCGTGCCGGCGAACGATCTCGTCGAGGCTCTGTTCGAGCGCGGCGAAGTTGAGTTCGCCCGAGAGGCGCAGCGCGGCCGGCATGTTGTAGGCCGGACTGCCCGGCTCCAGGCGGTCTAAGAACCAGAGCCGCTGCTGCGCGTAGGAGAGCGGCAGGCCGCCTTCGCGCGCGACGGGCACGATGGGCGGCGCCTCGGAGTCCCCGGTGGCCGCGCCCGCGGCCTCTAGCTCCGCGGTCAGGCCGGCGACGGTCGGCGCCTCGAAGAGGGTGCGGAGTGAGATTTCTTTATCGGGAAAAGCCTCGCGCACGCGCGACAGGAGTTGCGTGGCGAGCAGCGAGTGGCCGCCGAGCGCGAAGAAGTTGTCGTGGAGCCCGACGTGTGCGACGCCCAGAATCTGCGAGAACATTTCCGCGAGCGCCCTCTCGGTCTGCGTGCGCGGCGGCACGTAGACGCGCCCCATCTCGGGCCGCGCGAGTTCCGGGGCGGGCAGCGCCGCGCGCGCGACCTTGCCGTTCTCCGTGAGCGGCATCGAGTCGAGCACGACGAAGGCCGACGGCACCATGTATTCCGGCAACTGCTTTTGCAGCAGGCCGCGCAGTTTGGGGACGAGCCTGCGCGTGAACTTCCCTTCCAGGGGGTTGTTCGCGTAATCGGCCGAAGGCTCCGGGGGCAGCGACTGAAACGGCAGCGCCGGCGCCGCGGGGGCGGGCACGCCCCCGAACCGGCCGGATGGCCCGCGCCAACCCCACGCCCACCCCCGCGCCCCCCCGCCCGC
>CAXTSK010000262.1:0-7501 GCA_964246655.1 uncultured Pyrinomonadaceae bacterium | reverse complement strand
GCTCGGGGGGGGCTGCGGGCGGCCTGCCTGTCGCTGGGCGCCGTGCTGCTGGCGCTGCTGTTGGCCGCGGGCGGGTGTACGAACACGAACGACCAGCCGCCCCAGGGCGACGAGCCCATGACCGACACGGGGAACGACGACGAAGTGACATACGTCCCGTCGGCCGACGAGGTGAGTCCCGAGACGCGTAATCTGCCGGTGCCGCCGCTACGCCCTAACACGCCGGGCAAGGGCACATCCGCGGACACGGGCGACTTCGTGCCGAACTACGAGCCGCTGCGGAACCCCGGCGCGTACGGCGGTCTTGAGCAAACCTTCAAGGCCGCCCGCCTGCTGGAGTCGGTCTCCGAGGACCTGAACCGGCAACTGTCTCTGCCGGGCGACATCAGCCTGAGCCTCAGGGAGTGCGGCGTCGTCAACGCCATGTACGAGCCTGACAAGCGGCGCGTCTCGCTGTGCTACGAGTACATAGATTTCTTTGAGCGCCTGTTCGTGCAAAGCGGCGGGACGGCGGAGGACGCGGCGCAGGGCATCGAAGGCGCCACGTACTATACGCTCTACCACGAAGTCGGCCACGCCCTGATTGACGTGCTCGACCTGCCGGTCACGGGCCGCGAGGAGGACGTGGTCGACCAACTGTCCATGTACATCCTCGTCGAGAAGGGCGGGGGGAAGGGAGAACACATGGCGCTGGCGGGGGCGCGCTTCTGGTACCTGCTGGCCCAACGCAACCAGCAACTCGGGAGCGGGCAGACCTACTGGGACGAGCACTCGACGAATGAGCAGCGCTTCTTCAACGCGATCTGCTGGCTCTACGGCAGCAACCCCTCAAAGTACGGGGGGCTGGTCGACACCGTGCTGCCTCGTGACAGGGCGAGCAAGTGTCCGAATGAGTACGCGCGGTTCGTCAAAGGCTGGCGCAACGTCCTGGCCCCGCACATGAAAAATTGAAGGCGAGATGGTGGCAAACTCAAGCCCCTCCCGCGAGCCCTTTGGGGGGCAGCCGGGGCCGGAGAACTTGTTGTCAGGTTGGATGAGTTGTAGTAGAATCCGCAGCCGCCTCAGCAGCAGGTGTTCTCTTCGTCAAGGGCAGAACCCTTCACCGAACCTTTTATCGCATACTGAGGAACGGCGGTACCCGACCAATTCTTACTCAGGCCATACGCATTAAATGAGGCTGATTCTGAAGCTCACTTTTCCACCTCGAAACGCGATGTGACGCGGGCGGACCTGCCTTAGACTAACCTTGAAATAGAGCGGGCCGCCTCATGAATGTTGCTCTTTTCGCCCGAGCCGCGGGGGTTCTTCGGAAACCCCCGGGGCGCTACTTCCGGGATTTCACTCACGAACATCGTGACGTAATCGAGATCAGTTGTTCGACGGCATCATCCCTGCGGCACCTTTGAGAGAGCACACGGCCGGACGGGCCGGTGGCGAGCCCCGCGCGCCGATTGAAATGACTTGGCGGCAGAAAGGAGGGGCGACCAGCCGGGCCAGGTGAGCATGGATCACGCACGAAGCGTAATCGTTTTCGCGAGCGAGAGCGGGGGCACCAACACCCTCTTGAAGGATATCCTCCGAGAGCTGGGAATAACGCCCCTCTTGCCCCATCAGATATCCAGCAGTCCCAACGGGATTTCGGCCATCATCATCGAGCGCCCGGTTGATGCCGCCGTCACCATCTGCTCCAACCTTCGCAAGATGAAGGAACTCGCGCAGGTTCCGATACTGGTGATACCTGATTCGGATGTGGCCGTAGAGCCCGCGAGGTTCGCCCCCTTTCGGGCCGATGTCCTGCCCGTTCCCAAATCGCCGTCGGCGCTCCAGCATTACCTCTCGGAGAAGGTTTTAGCGGGGGCCACGGCGCCGGCCGGTTCCGCCGGGCAGCAGGCGCAGGTTCGGACGGTAGAGCCCCAGCCGGTCGGGGCGGCGGCACCCCCCGGGGCGGCCAACGGAGAGGGGGCCTCTCGGAAGGCCGAGCCCCGCCCGGTAGAGCAGCCGTGGCAGAGGTCTGAGCCGGCGGCGAAGGAAACGGCGGCGAAGGAGAAGGCGGCCGGCAAAGCGGCGGCCAAAGAGGCGAGTAAAGAAGTGCGCCCCCCCAATGATTTCGAGGATGGCATCCCCGCCCTCGCCCGGCCGTTGCCGCGCTCGGCGGGTTCGCCCGCCATCAGTAAAGGGGGCGTGCGGTGCGGCCACTGCCGCCGCTGGCTGGCCCGGCGCGAGGACGCGTTCTGTTCGCGGTGCGGGGCGGCCCTAATCAACATCGAAGTATCCCCGCCGTCGGTAGTCACGTTCGAGCCGCTCGGCAACCACCAGGTCGGCAGGCTCGTCGAGCTGAAGAACGTCGGCGACAACCCGCTACAGGTGGCCTTCGAGTTGCGCGCGACCGGGGCGCTCGACAACCGCCTGTCGCTGTCGGCCGACCGGGGCGCGCTGGAGGCGGGCGGCGTCGGCGAACTGCTGATTACCCTTGACGCGCGCGGCCTCGACCTGGCGACCTCCAACGAGGCCACGCTCGAAATCTCCTCCAACGAGAGGGGGTACACGAGGCGGGAGCTGAAGCTTCTGGTCGAGCGCCTCGCACGCCCGAAGGTCACCCCCAAAGGCCGCCACATTTACGCGCTGGGCGAGGAGATAGAGAACCAGTGGGAGTTCGAGATCGCCAACGAAGGCGGCCGGACTCTGAAGCTCCAGGGCGTGGCGATGGACTTGTCGGGGGACAGGGGCGCCGAGGTGCCGCTTGACCTGCTGGCGCCGGTCGCCGTCAGGGGCGGCGAGTCGGCCACAGCGCGCGTGCGGCTCCCGAAAGTCGATTTAATGCAGAGCGTGTACAGGCGGAAGCTCACGTGGTCGTTCGAGAACTACGGCGCGCTCGCGATGGAGCACGACTTCCAGGCCATGCGCCCGCCGAAACTGGTCGCCCGGCCCGAAGCCATGAACCTCGACATCGTCTCGACGCTCGGCTCGCACCACATCGAACTCGAACTGCGCAACACGGGCGGCGAGCGGCTGAAGGTCGAGGCCATAGACCTGAAGGTCGGCTGGCTCAAGTTCCAAAACCAAGTCTCTTTCCCCTTCGAAATTCCGTCGGGCGCCACGAGGGTTTTAGACCTCTCCGCCACCGGCTCTGAAGAGATGGCCGGGCCGCAGCGGGCGGAGCTGACCATCCGCAGCGACTCCTTCCAGAACCCGGTACACGTCATCCCGGTGGAGGTGGAGTTCAAGGTCCCGAACGTACACGAGGAGTTTATCGGCATCGACTTCGGCACCACGGCCTCGTGCATCGCCATGCTCGAAAACGGCCAGCCGCGCCTGATTAAGATTGACGACCCTGGCCCCGGCCGGCCCGAGGTCGATGCCTACACCATGCCTTCGGTGCTCTACTTCAGGCAGGACGGCAAGGTCTTCGCCGGGCGCGTGGCGCGCGAATACGCCCGCGCCGACCCAGCCAACTCGGTCAGCGCCATGAAGCGTGTGCTCGGGATGAAGGGCAAGCGAAAGCTGGCCGGGCAGGAGTATGACGCGACGCAGCAGACGGCGATGGTGCTCCGCGAACTCGTCGCGCGCGCGCAGACGGCCCTGTTCCGCGACGGGAAGTACGAGGTGCCCAAACGTGCCGTCGTCACCGTGCCGGTCGAGTTCTCGGACGTGCAGCGGCGCGCCCTGCTCGAAGCCTGTCAGCTCGCCGAGCTGGAAGCCTACATGTCTTCGACGCAGGGCGTCATCATCGACGAGGCGTTGGCCGTCGCCTTCTACTACCTGATGAAGAGGTCCCAGCAGGAGGCGGAGCCGAACGCTGGCGCCGGGTCCGAGCGGATTCTGGTCTTCGACTACGGCGGCGGCACGCTCGACTGCCAGTTGATAGAGGTGCGCCCCAGCGAAGAGCGCGTCACCTTCGAGACGCTGGCGGCCGGCGGCGCGCCCGACCTCGGCGGCGAGGACATCGACTGGGCGCTGGCGAGGCTGATGGGCGAGAAGGTCAAGCAGGAGTGCCCCGACTTCGACGCGCGCTGCCTCGAAGACCTCAAGGACTTCGACCGCTACTACCGCGAAGACGCCATCTGGAACGCCGCCTACCAGACCCGGTCTCTCTTTAAGGACAAGGCCGAGCAGGCCAAGAAGGAGTTGTGTAAAGCCGCGGGCGTCGAGTTGCAACTGAGCCACCTGCTGCGCAAAAACGCAACAAGGATAGAGCCGTTCGTTACGGACGGGTCGCACGGCCTGTTGAGCGTCGAGGTCACACTCGACGAGGACGAGTTCAAGCGCGTGCTTCAGCCTTTCCTGGCGCGCGCCATCGCGGTCATGGATACCGTCTGCAAGCGCGGGAAGTTCACGCTCGCCGACGTGCGGACGATCCTGCACGCGGGCCGCACCAGCCTCATACCGACCGTCAGGGAGCAGATCAACGCGGCCCTGCCGAACCTCGTTGACGACTCGAAGCTGATCGAGCCGAAGGTCTGCGTCGCCCTCGGTGCCGCCTACTGGGGCTACACCCTTGAGAACGCCGACATCCCGTTCGAGTTCATCGGCGGCGCCAACCGCCTGCTGCACGACATCGGCTACATCGTCTCCGGGCTCGGGAAGCAGAAGTTCGTGACCGTCTTCCCGGCGCAGATGAGCTTCCCGTGCGAGGCCACCATCAGCCGGCCGCGCGTCAACGACAAGCGCATCACCCTGCGCCTGGCCGAGAACCGCGGCACGAACCCCGTAGCCGACAACAACCCCGACATCATCCGCAGGGGCATCGTCAACATCGACGTGAGCAAAGAGACCGGGCAGAGCATCCCCGTCGAGTTCAGCATCGACGCGCGGCGCATCCTCACGGTCAGCCTCAGCGGGCGGACCCAGACGATAGAGATCGACAGTTAAAAACGGAGCGGCCCTCACCTCGCGTCGAAGAGGAGAACGCCATCGTGCCGCAGCACATTAATAAATGTCGAAGGTTGGTGACGGCGCTCGCCCTGCTTTGGGCGCTCTGCGCGTCCGCTTGCACCGGCTCCCAAGAGGGCGGGCCGCAGGGTGAAAATACGTCCGCGACGCCCGTGGCCCAGATGCCCGCCGAAGGCCAGCAGGGCGCGACGCAAAGCCCCGCGCCGCCACCCGCCCCGGCAGAGGTGAAGGGCGACGCCTTGACGGACCAGAACATCAAGCTCTCCAAGCAGCGCCAGTTCATGGTGCTCATCACGGACAATGCGAACTGCTGCAAGAACCTCAAGGCCGAGATGTACCGACAGCGGGGCGACGGCAATACCCTCCTCCCGTTCTTCATCGTAGACGCCAACGATGCCGGGGAGGTGGCGAAGGCAGGAGCCGAGAAGGCCGGTCTTAACGTCGGCGTTGATAGTCGCCGCGATAAGCTCCCGTGGGTGGGGCTGTTCGGCCGGGGGGCCACGACGGCCCCAACTTTCAAGGCGGAGAAAGTTGACGATAACAATTTGACCGACGTGCTGCGGGATTTGAAGGCCAAGGTGGCGGAGGCCAGAAGCGGGATGGACGGCGCGGCCGCGCCCGGTGCCGCGGAGACCACACCCGGCGGGCGGCCGGCCACTCAGCAGGATAAGGCTGAACTCCAGGCTTACATCGATGCACGCGTGGACGAGGCTCTTCAGAAAAGGATAAACGCCGCCGAGGAGGCCGCCAAAAATCCGGCGGCTCCGAAGGACAGTTTCCAGACGTACGTGGACAGCCGTGTGGACGATTCCTTCCAGCGGAAAACGTTGGCTGCCCTCGTCCTCGTCGGCTTCTTGCTGCTGGCGTTGGCCCTCAGCGCGTTTAGCCTTTTCCGGACGCAACAGACTCTGAAGAGCCAGAAGGGCGCGGAGGCGGCGGCCCTAAACCTGGAACCGCGTGTCACGGCCTTAGAGCAGGGGCAGGGGGGGCTCATCAGCGGTGAACAGCTTGAAACGAGGATGACTAATAAGCTGATAAATTTCGTATCTAAAAGTGAGGGGAGGGTGCTGAGCGACGACCTTGCGGCTGTGTCCAGAGCGATTAATGATGAGCAGACCGGCCTGCTCGCCCTGAACAAAAAGATCGGGAGCGCGCGCGGCGAGCCGGAGGTCGTCATCGAGGGGACGCGCGTCAGCGTCACGACCGCCGTCGAAGACATGGCCCGCAGTGTGGCCGACCTTAACAGCAACATGACCGCTGTCCATGAGCAACTCACAGACCCCAAAAGCAACTTAAGCCGAATGTCTGGAAGGCTCCAGGAAGTCGAAGGTAAGGTGACCGACCTGCGGGTGGGGGTGGAGAGGAATTCCCGCAGTGCCAATATTCTGCACGGCAGATTATTGAAGGTCGAGGAGACGCTGGGAAAACTCGGGCCGCAGGTGAACGAGTTGAGGGATGTGGCCGTTGCAACGTCGGGCGCGCTGGCGGACGGGTTGACGTGGCTGGGCAACATGGAGGCGGCGCGCATCGCGTCGAGCGGGGCCACGGACGAAGTCGATAGGGAGAAAGCCGTCAGCAAGCTCGAAGAGACGGCCGAGCGTCTGCGGGCCAGCGCCGCCCGCGTCGCCCCTCTGGCCGAGAGGATGGGGCACCTGGTCGAAGCGGCTTCGGAGAGGCCGCAGGTGTCGCAGGAGCTGAAGGACAAGCTGCGGGGCTTCCTTCGCGACGTGGAATGGTTCGGCCAGCAGGAGGCGAGAGACCGCCAGCGCATCGCGACACTTCGGGGCACGTCCGTCAGCAGCCGGCATCAGGAATTTTTGCGCGAGCAGGGGACTTTGAAAGAACAGTTCAGTCAGGGTCAGTTGACGGCGGCGCAGTTCGAGGCGGCGTACCGCGAGTCCTTCAACAACCATTTCTCGCAGGGCGCGGCCGACGGTACGCCCGTCGGCGAGGACGCGGGACCCGGCAACTCGCGCCGCGTCGAAGACCAGTTGATGGATTGGTTCAGCAACTTCTCGCAACTGGTGAGCCGCGTGCGCGGCTCGAACGCAGCCGGCGCCGCCGACGGTGACACGGTGGAGGAGATGCAGGACGTGCTCAACGTCGCGCGTGAGGTGCTCGTCCGCTTCGACATCCAACCCGAGGAGATCGAGATAGGGAAGACGGCGTACGACCCGCGCCTGCATGTGCTGGTTAACTGGCGGCAATCCCCCTACCCGGCGAACACAGTCGTTGACGTGCAGCAGAGCGGCTTCAGGCGGGTGAGGGACGGCGAGACGTTGCGACGCCCGCAGGTCATCGTGGCGCAGGCCAGCGACGGGGAGCACGCCTGAGCGCGCGCTGCAAGCCGGGAGGGATGACGTGATGACCTCACCTTTTCTCGAACTCTCGCAGAACTGCCCGCAGACTTCCTGCGGCGAGCCGGTCGGCGGCGACCCCGGCGTCTGCCCGCACTGCGGCGCCGCCTACCAGCTCTGCACGGCATGCGGCGCCACCAACCGCCAGCACGTGGAGTACTGCCGCGCCTGCCGCGAGCGCCTGAACGCCGAAGACTGGCCCTCTTACCCCGGCCTGCGCGCGGGCGGGCGGGCGCGTGGCCCGATCAAGGGGC